>JBBKXJ010000123.1:0-24470 GCA_037969395.1 Pseudomonadales bacterium | reverse complement strand
GGCAACCATGGTCAAAATACCGGGACCCTACTCGGCAGCATACTTCGCATTGACGTTAGCAACGGCGCATACACTATTCCTGCCGACAATCCGTTTGCCAATGACAGCAACGCACGTGGCGAAATCTGGGCCTACGGATTACGTAACCCTTACCGCTTTTCGTTCGATCGTTTAAACGGCGATTTGTGGGTTGGTGACGTAGGTCAGGATGCGTTCGAGGAGATCGATCTCATTCAACGTGGCGGCAATTACGGCTGGCGCGTGTTGGAGGGCAACGCACTGTTCGATGACTCGGCTAACACCTTACCGCAGTCAGCCTTTACCCCACCCGTATTAGTTTATGACCACAGTGAGGGGAATTCCGTGACTGGCGGCTACGTATATCGCGGCAACGCGACCTCGGGGTTGCAGGGCCGCTATATTTACGGGGATTTTGGCAGCGGTACCATATGGGCGCTGGATTTTGATGGCCAGAGTGTCGTCAGCAATCAGGCGATTGGCAATGTTGACAACTTATCATCCTTCGGTGAAGGCGCCGAAGGTGAACTGCTCGCCCTCTCCTACTCCGGCTCAATTTTCAGGTTTGAGCAAGCGCTGGACGGCTCTTCGGTAGCAGCGCCCGCCCTGTTGTCGGCTACCGGGCTATTCGCCGATGTCGGTAATTTAAACCCGATAAACGGTCTAATCGAGTACCGTGTACAGGCCTCGTACTGGGCCGACAACAGCATCCGCCAGCGCTGGGTTGGCATACCCAATGGCCAGCAAATTCAGTTTAGCGAGAGTGCGCCGTGGGTCTTCCCGATTGGCACTGTCCTTGTCCAGCAGGTTGATATTGAGCTGACGACCGACGACCCTGCGTCGGCAATGCGACTGGAGACGCGAGTATTGGTTAACAGCGACCGTGGCTGGCGTGCATTTAGCTATCGCTGGAACGAGGCGCAAACCGATGCCGACTTGCTAACGACAAGCGCAGACGAAACGCTACAGATCAGCACCAGCAGCGGGCCCGGCGAACTTGCATATCACTACCCCAGCGAAGCCGAATGCCTGCGCTGCCATAACAGCAATGCGATGACGGTTTTAGGACTCAATACGCGCCAGCTCAACGGCGACTTTGACTATCCGGCACGAACCGACAACCAACTGCGCAGCTTTAATCATATTGCCCTGTTTGATCAAACTATTGGCGATGCTGATACGCTGCAGCGCATGCCGGACCCGTTTGATACAGCCGCACCGTTAGAAGCGAGAGCGAAAGCTTATCTCGACGTTAACTGTGCGTCTTGCCATCAACCGGGCGGGCCTACGCCGAGCGGAATCGACTTGCGTTTCAATAGCGCAGTAGCTGATATGAACGTGCTCGACCAACTGCCGCTGGATGAAGCAAGTGGTTCCCCGCTACGTATCATCGCTGCAGGCGCTGCCACAAACAGCGAACTGTGGCTGCGAATGCAAGGACAAAGCGGCAATCGCATGCCGCCCCTTAGCAGCCAGCTGATCGACGCCGATGGTGTGCCGCTGGTTGGTGAGTGGATTGACGCCCTGGAGTGATCGGGCGCTTTGCGAATTATCCTCGACCGCGCCGCATCACATCATCGTTTGCCTGTACCAGCGTCCGCCACCATAGGAGTAGCGAGGTCGATAACAGCGGTGTAGCTCACCGAGCTAGCGAAAGGTTGACACGCTTTGTGATGCGCCACCCCTGGTCGGTGCGCTGCAGCGAATCAACATAATAGAAATACTTCACTGTGGGTCGACCCGGGCAGTGACAGAGGGTTTTCGCGCTGGCTGTATCACCGTCGATGTGAATATTGGCGTTAGAAATTTGGTGTTGGCCGCGAGTGATTTGTGGCAGAGGGTCTTTAACAATGGCATTCGCCGTGAATATATGATTCAGCGCCGCCTTGTCGTCGGTGTCAATAGCCGCTGCCAGGTCCAGCAGTAGATTGCTGATTTCGAAGCGGTCAGAAAGCGACTGAATATTTACGTTGCCGGGCTCGAACGCCTGTTTCATTGCTTATGTTTCCTCTTACTCTGTAATGCCGGTCATTTCTAAACTTATCTCCCACAACCACTCAGCCGCAGCATCACTCTCTGCCCACGGTTTCACGCGAGCGGGTTTGCAATCGACATAGTAGCCGCCGCTACCCTGCACGTCGGCCGAAGTCGCCAGATAAATTGAGGTCGCCGCACCCTGTTCCGGCGTGCGTAAAAAAGGTTTTAACAGCTTCATCATTAACTTGCTCAACATGCCGTTATTTGTTACCAAACCGGTAGCCACTACGCCGGGATGACAGCAATTGACAATCACGTTACCGCCTTCAAGTTTTTTAGCCAGCTGTCGAGTAAATAATATATTCGCCAGCTTGGAGTGGCCGTAGACTTTTACCGTACCAAAACCTCGCTCGAAATTCACATCCTCAAAATTGATACCGGTTTTGCAAAAAGCATGCGCGGCGGAGGCAACGTTGACGATGCGTGCCGGAAAATTACCTTTCAGCCGGTCCAGCAGCAAATGCGTTAACAGGAAGTGCGCCAGATGATTAACAGCGAACATTTCCTCGTAGCCATCGACCGTAACAACGCGTTTGGTATTCGTGACCCCGGCATTATTGAGCAACACATGCAAGGGCTTGCCAAGGTCAATAACGCGCTTTGCGATGTGTCGTACCTCAGCGAGCGAGGCCAGGTCGCCGATAATGAGATCGACATCCTGATTGCCGGTTTCAGCAGCAATCAGCTGTTTTAACTGTGTCGCTTTGTGCTGATTGCGCGCCACCAGCACCAACGTGGCCCCCTGTTGTGCCAGCGCACGTGCAGACGCTTCACCAATTCCGCTGGTAGCGCCCGTAATTAGGCATACTTTGCCACGCATTGCATTGTTGGTCATAGCTCGCGCCCTGAAATAGACTTACCGGCAATTCGCCGCCGGCAAAATTGAGTTTTCTCAACGCGTTGCATTGCCTTGAGCTTTTTTTTATGTAAAATCTATTGCATTATAAGTAAAAATCCAAACTGGAGTAGCCATCGCCATGCGCGACACCGCCGCTTTCTATGTGGGCCAAATTGTTGAACACGACATGTTCGGCTATCGCGGCGTTATTTTTGATGTCGATACCTGCTATATGCTTAGCGATGAGTGGTATGAGCAGATGGCAAAATCCAAACCGCCGAAAGACGACCCCTGGTATCACCTGCTGGTCGACAATGGCGTTCACTCAACTTATGTCGCCGAACGTAATTTGCGGCCCGCCAACAACCTCGATCAGATCAATCACCCGTCACTCGGCGACTACTTTGAGTCGTTCGCCAACGGCCGCTATAAATCTTTTCAGAAAGTTAATTAACGACAGGCAACTGTCTGCTGTGACCAGTCGCACGAATGGCGCTAAGTCGATCACACTGCGTAGCGATGCTCTGCAAGCCCTTGCCCTGCTGTGTTGCTGGCTAGTTTGCGCTCGTGCTCGAGCAGCCATTGTTTGCGCCAGCAGCCTCCACCGTAGCCCGTGAGCGAGCCGTCGGCACCGATAACGCGGTGGCACGGAATGGCGATCGCGATTTGGTTGGCGCCGTTGGCACGCGCTACCGCTCTGTTGGCGGTTGGTCGGCCAACGCTGCGTGCGATGTCGCTGTAACTGCGCGTAGTACCCACCGGAATGTCACTCAGGGCTTGCCAGACTGCGCGTGTAAAATCGCTGCCCAGTTGCGCCAGCGGCGTCGTAAACCCGGTGAAATCGCCACTGAAATAGCGGGCCAACTCGGCCTCGATTTGCTCAGTTACTGCGTACCGGCCAATGCCTATCGCCCCTCTCTTCGCCTGCAGGCGTTTTAGTTCATTAGGCAGTGCCTTACGATCAAAGAACTCAAGCAAGTGCAGCGCATTGACATCGGCGACTGCAATCATTGCACCCAGCGGAGTCTCCAGCCAGTCGGCGTTCAGGCCACTACTCGCGCGCAGTTCCGATGGCGGGCGGCCAAGTATGCGCGCGAAAGCATCTCGAAAGCCGCTGCTTGACTCGAAGCCGGCGTCAAGCTGGGCGTTAACTATAGCTGCGCCGCCAGCCAGCGTTACGGCACCATTGCGCACCCGGCGCAGGCGCGCCATTTCAAGGAAGGTGATGCCAAAATGGCGTTTGAACGTGCGCCGCACGGTAGATGGATCGAGGCCCAGGGTGACAATATCGGCTTCCCGCCAGCGTTTGGCAGGGTCGAGTTCGAGCGCGTCTACCAAAGTACGAACCAGCGGCTCAACTGTGGCCGCTGTAGTCAGCGGGCGGCAACGTTTGCAGGGGCGAAAGCCGGCGTCCAGGCACTCGGCTATGCTGGCGTAGAACACACTGTTTTCACGCTGGGGTTTTCTCGCCGGGCAGGACAGCCGGCAGAATACGCCAGTGGTGGTCACTGCTACGTATGCCAATCCTTCGTACGCGGAGTCACGCGCAAGCAGCGCGTCGTAAAGAGTATTGTCGTCGGGCAATTCAAATAACATACCCGCACAATAGCAAATGGAGCGTGGCGGTGTCGCCGCAAATCGGGCGTCAATTGTTTGTAGGGTGCGCCGTGCGCACCGAAAAACTTGCGCGTCCACGTCCGCACAGCGCACCGTACGGAATCTGGTTGGAGCAGTTTACAGTTCCTGTTTGATGTAATTCAGCACGTCGTCGTGGTGCGATTTGGTTTTTACTTTTTCCATGATGTGCTTGAGCCTGCCGTCTTTGCCGATGATAAACGTCATGCGGTTAATGCCCATGTACTCTTTGCCCATAAATTTTTTCAGGCCCCACACAGCATATTTATCGGCAATTTTGTGGTCTTCGTCGGCCAGCAAAGTGAAGTTCAAATCGTACTTGTCAGTAAACCTGGTCAGCTTCTGCACCGGATCCGGGCTAAGGCCCAGTACCTCGGTGTCGACCTCGGCAAACTCGTTTTTGTAATCACGAATGCCGCACGCCTGGGTGGTGCAGCCGGGGGTAAGCGCTTTGGGATAAAAATATAAGACGACATTCTTCTCGCCCTTAAAATCTTGCAAGGCGACTTTATTGCCATTTTGATCTTGCAGGCTAAACGCCGGTGCGAGATTGCCGATTTTTGGAAGGGTCACATTTTACTCCTGCAGGCTTTGCAAATGAATTATTTACGATTGCCCGCGCAGTAAAACATTAATCAGATTCATCTACCAGCGTGACTGCTTCGACATTGTCATCCGTTTCTGCCACGGCTGCTATCGATGCGGGCATTTTTTTACGCGTTTTGGCACCGAGCTTTTCCAGCTTTACCGCGCGGTCGATAAGGTTTCCGCGACCATGGGTAAAGCGGTTTAACATGCTGTCGTAGGCGGCCTGGGTACGCTCTATGTGGCGGCCCATATCTTCCAGCGATTCCAGTACCAGCACGAACTGGTCGTGCAGGCCGCCGGCCTGGCGCGCAATCACTTCGGCGTTCTTGTTCTGCCGCTCATAGCGCCATATATTTTGCACAGTGCGCAGCGTTGCAAGCAGGGTAGTCGGACCGGCGATAATCACGTTGCGGTCATAGGCTTGCTGGAACAACGCCTGATCGTGCTCAAATGCCAGCATAAAAGCAGCTTCGATGGGAATAAATACAAACACGAAGTCCAGCGAGCGTACCCCCTCCAACTCTTCGTAGGCTTTTAAACTTAGCGACTGAATATGTCGGTTGACTGAACCCAGATGCGCCTGCATAAATTTCTTTTTATCGGCCTCGTCATTGCTGGAACAATAGCGCTCATAGTCCAGCAATGATACTTTTGAGTCGACGATAATATCTTTGTTGTCGGGCAGGTGTACCACCACATCGGGCGCGCGCTTGCCGCCCTCCTCACTTTTAAAATGCAGCTGGGTTTCGTATTCCTTACCTTTGCGCAGACCCGACTCCTCCAGCACGCGTTCCAGTATGACTTCACCCCAGGTACCCTGGGCTTTGTTATCACCTTTTAAGGCGTTAGTAAGATTGACGGCGTCATCGCTCATCTGCAGGTTCAGTTCCTTCAGCACGTTGACTTCGTGCAAAAGCGAGAGGCGTTCTCGTGTTTCTTTATCGTATACATGTTCGACCTGGCGCTTGAACTGATGCAGTTGTTCACGCAACGGTGATAGCGCAGTTTCCAGCGTTTGCTTGCTACGCTTTTCCAGTTTTTCGCTATTGTCGTGAAATATCTGGTTGGCCAGGTGTTGAAACTCCCTGGTCAACTGCTGTCGCGCCTGCTCCAACGTTGCCAACTTGTCGGCCGAGTTTTGCTGTTCCTGATTGAGCTGAGCGCTTAACGTCGCAATATCGACCTGCGCCTGCGTCGCCTGTTCGGATTTGCCTTCGAGTAATTGGCGTACTGCCTGCAGCTGGCTTTCCAGCTCGGGCAAGCGGGTGTTTTTTTCCTGCGCTATGTCGCGCTGACTGATCACCCGCTGATGCTCGCGCTGCTCTGTGTATAGCACATCTTCTACCGTATGCAGGCGTTCCTGGGTTTCGCCCAATAGCTCCTTGCCGCCGCTGATGCGCGCTTCGTATTGTGACCGCGCCACTTCAAACGAATGCTCAAGATGCAGCAACTCGGCTTCGTGTTCGGCTTTTTCCTGCTCCAGGCTGGCTGTCAACGCTCTGCGTTTTTGCCGCGAGTGCCACAGTGAAACCCCCAGCACCACACACAGCAGGGCATCAGTGATCAGTAGTGCCAGCGTGTTCGCCGCACCCAGTTCGGCCACCCAGCGCAGGATTGCCTGTGTTATTGCACTTATGCTTTCCAAGTTATCGTATTCCTTACAGAAACGACGCTGGCAGCGCCGAAAAATCTCACCGCGTGCGTTATACCCGTTACAATACGCAACCGTTTTGGAGGCAACGCATGTTCCTTGAAGTCAAAAAAGCACCGGCCATGTACGTACAAAATAAAGACATGGACTATAACCATGTTGCGCCAGTAACCAGCAGCTTTCGCATAAACCTTGGTCTGGTAGGACAACTATCCACATATACAATTAAAGAAGATCAGCAAAAATTTTCAATAAATAAAGACCGAATCCGACTGCCGGCGCGCACTCGAGTGATTCATTTTGAGATGAATTACGTGCATTCCAGCCGCCAGAATGATGATTCGCGCATTAATGAGCGCTTCTACTACAAGCTGTATTTTCTACCAGAGGCAATGGAAGAATATGTGCGCATCAAGCATTTGCTCGACCAGCAAACGCTGCGTTAAGGTTGCTTGAAAGCCGGGGTACGAATGTCAAGCGACTGTACCGGGTAGTCACCGCTTTTACGATCTTCAAAATAGCTGCGCAGAGTTTGGCCTACCACTGGAAATGCCAGCGCCTGCCAGGGAATATCGGCCTCATCAAACAGCTGCACATCAAGACTTTCCGGGCCGGCGGCAAATTCCCCGGCACTCAGCTCGGCCCGGTAGAACATATACACCTGGCTAATATGCGGCAAATTAAAGATGCGGTACAAGCTCTCATTTGCGACTTTAGCGCGTGCCTCTTCCCAGGTTTCGCGCAGCGCGCCCTCTATGGTCGTTTCTTCGTTTTCAAGAAAACCCGCCGGCAGCGTCCATAAACCATGGCGTGGTTCAATCGCGCGCCTGCACAGCAACACCTGCTCGCGCCAGATGGGCAGCACGCCGACGATAATGCGCGGGTTCAGATAGTGAATGAAACCGCAACTGTCGCATGTATAGCGCGGCCGGTCGTCTCCTTCCGGGATCTTATAGCTGACACTTTGCCCGCAGGCATTACAGAAGTTGATCATAGCTGCTGGCTAGGTACGTTCAGCCAGGCTGCAGTATTGCCCGCACTGAAACACTAACGGCCGAGCTGCGGGGTCGTTGCAGTTTAGCTCCACTATCTTACCCACCAGAATAATGTGGTCGCCGCCCTCAAAACGCTCGGTTGATTCGCACTCAAATGATGCAATACAGTTTTTCAAAATAGCGCAGCCTGAGTCCCCTAACGTGTATTCATCGGCGGCGAGATCGTGGTCGCCTTTTTTTGCGTACCGGTTCGACATGTCTTGCTGATCTACCGATAGTATATTAACGGCAAACCGCGTAGTGACTGCGAATGCGTCCCAGGTGTCGGAATCTTTTTGCAGGCTCCACAGCAACAGCGGCGGATCCAGCGACAGCGAAGAAAAAGAGTTGGCGGTCATGCCGAACGGCTTATAGCCCTCGGGATTGGCAGTAATAATAGTGACGCCGGTGGTGAATAAACCGAAGGCGTTTCTAAGTTCAATAGAGTCGAATAGCATCCGATTTTTATTCCTTTCAGGGTTTGGACCAACGCTGCGCGGCAATCGAGTCGCTTTCTCGAGCATCAACCCAATGGGCGCCGTTAGCAGTGATCTCTTTTTTCCAGAATGGTGCCTGCAGCTTTAAATAATCCATTATATAGGCGCAGGCGTCAAACGCCGCATGGCGGTGCTCACTGGCGACGCCAACATAAACGATCTGTTCGCCGGGGTGTAGCTCCCCTATACGATGAACAACGCGCGCTGCATTAAGCTGCCAGCGCTGCCTGGCCTCCTGCAATACGCGTAGAATGCTTTTCTCGGTCATGCCCGGATAATGCTCTAACTGCATGCTGACCACAGTTAACCTGTCGTTGTTGACACGCACAATGCCAACGAAGTTTGCGATTGCACCTGTGTTATTGCTCTGCCGCAGCAAATCAGCGTTCTCCGCATCAACTGAAAAGTCCTCGCTCTGAATGGCAACCGCTAGCGCCTGCACGTTAGTCAACCTCAGCCGCCCGTTACCGGCGGGAAAAAAGCAATCTCATCGCCTGCCTGCAGCGGCTGTGACCAGTCGACCACTTCCTGATTGACGGCAACAATAATGTTGTCTGCGAACAGGCTCGCACGCCAGTGCTCGCCATTTGCTGCCACTAAACTTTCTCTTAGTTGCGCCGCGGTTGCTGCCTGCTCGGCGGCACAGTTCAGCTCGCCGATGCCCAGCTCTTCACGCAGCCTGGCGAAAAACAATACCTTCAGCATAGTCGTTTAATCCTCCGCTGCGGTCCAATCGCCGCTTTTACCGCCTTTTTTTGCCAACACGTGAATATTTTCAATGCGCATGCTGCGGTCTACCGCTTTGCACATGTCATAAACCGTGAGCGCTGCGACCGACACGGCGGTCAGCGCCTCCATCTCAACGCCTGTTTTGCCGTCCAGTCGGCAGACGGCTTCCAGGTAGAGGCTGTTTTCCTCCGGCCGGGGTTCGATATGGATCTCCACCGCACTTAGCGCCAGCGGGTGGCACAGTGGAATTAAGTCACTGCATTTTTTGGCTGCCTGAATACCAGCGATTCTGGCAACGGCGAGCACGTCGCCTTTTTTATGGCCGCCAGCAATAATGAGGCGTAACGTGTCCGCCTGCATGCACACGCTAGCTGCCGCCCGCGCTTCCCGCGCCGTTACCGCCTTGTGCGTCACATCGACCATATGAGCGTTGCCGGCAGCGTCAATATGAGTGAGCTTGCTCATAACGTCATATTAAAAAATAATTCATTAACAAACAAAGGATTATGCACCATAGTGAAAAATAATTAAAACATAGCCCGAGGCTTACCCGCGAAATAATCTGCTGCCGGTGATCGCGCATCAAGGTCAGCATCGGTGGCTTCATATTGATACACACCGCTGTCATCCAAAGTGCGCGCCATTCGCTGGCGAACGATCAGCAAATTTAGATGGGCCACGCACTCACCCAATGCCATCTCAATTTGCATGCCGTCCAGCTTGCGTTTGAACAACACCGGCAGGAGTTGCACCACCGTTTGCGGCGCAACGCAGGCCTGCTGCAACGCCAACATGTGGTCTTCATGATGCTGCAACAAAGAAGTGACGCGCTCGTGCAAACCATAGAAAGGCGTATTGTGCGCCGGGCACACCATCGTGTTTGTGGGCAGCTCAAAAAACTGCTGTAGCGAGTGCAGCCATTCTGCCAGAGGATTGGCTTCAGGTTCTGAAGCCATCACGCTGATATTTGACGTAATTCTGGGAATGATCTGGTCGCCGGAAAGCAATAGCCCCAACGCCGGAGAATACAGGCATGCGTGCTCGGGCGAATGTCCTGCGCCAATCATCACTTGCCATTCGTTACCGCCAATGGACAATACTCTGCCTTCCGCCAACCGATCATAGGCCATAGGCATTGGCTCAATTACATCACTAAAGCTCCAGTTTGACTGTCGCTTTTTGTCCAGGTGCTCGGCGCTGACGCCAAGTCGATGCAGATATTGCTCAGTCGTCCATGCCAGCCCGGAGGGCATGGCCTCCAGTGCGCGCGCCTGCAAATATTCCAGTCGGGTCATATACAGTGGCACGCGCCACTTTTCCGTTAACCAGCCCGCCTGACCCACATGGTCGGGGTGCATATGGGTGACAATAACGCCCAACACCGGCTTACCGTCGAGAGCAGTATCGAAAATTTGCTGCCAGTACTGCTGCTTGTCATCACCGCGCATGCCTGTATCGATGATGTACCAGCCGGCTTCGTCTTCCAGCAAATAGAGATTGATATGGTCCAATGCCATAGGCAGCGGCATACGCAGCCAATACACGCCAGCGGCAACCTGCTTGATGGTGCCGAACTCAGGAGTTTCTTTAAAAGGATACTGCAACAACTTGTTAGTTAGCATTTTCTAATAACAACATCGCCAACCGAATAACCCGCACCGAACGAGCAAATTACACCAAGATCGCCAGCCTGCAGATCGCTGTGATGCAAATGGAACGCAATCACCGACCCTGCCGAACTGGTATTGGCGTAGCGATCAAGAATGATTGGCGCCTCATCGGCGCTGGCTTGGCGGCCGAGCAAGCGCTTGCAGACCAGCTGGTTCATGCTTAGATTGGCCTGATGCAGCCAATAACGTTTTACCTGTGCAGCACTAATATCCAGCTCTGCCAAATGATGCTGAATATGGTCGGAAACAGCCGGTACTACTTCCTTGAACACCTTGCGACCATTTTGCACGAATAGCTTATCTACGCTGTCTTTACCAGCGGCGTCGCCACGATTCAGAAAGCCAAAATTATTGCGGATGTTATTCGAGTAAATTGTGCGCAGCCTGGTGCCGATGATTTCAAAGGCGCCGTCGGCGTTGCAGCCAGTGCTGCTTTCAATAATCACCGCCGTGCAAGCATCGCCGAAAATAAAGTGGCTGTCGCGGTCGCGAAAATTTAAATGGCCGGAGCATATTTCCGGGTTGACCATTAACACCGCGCGCGCCGACCCGCCTTGAATGGCGTTGACGGCGGCCTGAATACCGAACGTTGCTGACGAGCAGGCAACGTTCATATCGTAACCGAAGCCCTCAATCCCCAGCGCCGCCTGCACTTCTACCGCAACAGCAGGATACGGCCGCTGCAAATTCGAACAGGCGACAATCACCGCATCAATATCGCCGGCCCGCTTGCCGGCCGCCTGCATGGCCTCCTCGGCCGCTGCCACCGCCATTTCGCACTGTATTGAAGGCTCTTCATTGGCTCGCTCGGGCAAGTGCGGGCACATACGTTGCGGGTCGAGAATACCCTCGCGGTCCATCACAAAACGGCTGTTGATACCCGATGCCTTGACGATAAACTCGGTGCTAGACTGCGCTAGCGGTTGCAATTCGCCCGCGGCAATCGCCGTTGCATGCTGCGCGTTGAAGTTATCGACATACTGGTTAAATGCCACCACCAGCTCGGCGTTGCTAATTGAATGCGGCGGCGTGTACAAGCCCGTGCCGCTGATTACTGCACTGTTTGACTTCATTGCTGAGGGGTTCCCCTGGAGATTTTACGAATGCAGGCGGCGGTCGTGAGGGCGCTAATGATACCACCTTCAATTTGCTGATTGATGCTGCAACCGTGGTCTAAACGAATATTATCTTTCTGTTAACAAAGCCAGAAGTATTTGTTTGACACGCCGCAAATAGGTTGCCGGGTCAATCGCCGCAGAATCCGACGCTCGCGGTAGCGTCGCGCCAATCAGCATACTTTGTACTATTTGCATGTCGGCCAGCATTTGCTCATCGGAATTTTTCACT
Organism: Pseudomonadales bacterium; assembly: GCA_037969395.1. Taxonomy (GTDB): domain Bacteria; phylum Pseudomonadota; class Gammaproteobacteria; order Pseudomonadales; family JAUIET01; genus JBBKXJ01. The sequence goes on along the minus strand of JBBKXJ010000123.1, from coordinate 12,426 downwards.
TCGTGAAAAATATTGCGCCATAACCGCAGTTCTGTTGCGGCCGGACTTTCTTTGCTGGCCGCAGCGGAATATGCTGCCGACTGACCACGGTGCGCCAACAGAATTTCCATTACCGCCATATATTCGGCGCTCTGATAGTGCGCCCAGGCCGCAACAACAAAGCGGTCGACGCGCTGGCCCAACGTGCCTGTGTAAAAATGCGCGCTGCTGAGCGTAGCACTAAAATGCTGCTGCACACGCCGCCCGATCGCTGTATAAATATCCTGTTTGCCGCCGCAATGGTGCTGCACCGCGCCTCGAGACACGCCCGCCTGACTGGCAATGTTAGCGGCGCTGGTCGCCGCCAAACCGCCTTCCTTTATCAGCTCGATGGTGGCGGTAATAATGGCGTCTTGTGTCTGTTTACTCTTCGCAGCCTGTTTATTAAACGACTCGGTGGCGACGGGTTCTGCGCTAGTCGACACGTTCCGGCTCCTGCTATCATTGCGCACGCTCGCGGTCATGCGAGGCGCTTCGACACTGAAGCTAACAAATAACCATTTTGCTGACAACTTTTTCGAACGCGTCAATTCGGCAGGCCAGGAGTCGTCAGGAGGAAAACCATGCGCAGTCACTTCCCTACACAAATCACCAGACTGCCAGCTTTCGACGGCCCATTTGCTGCGTTCAAGCTGGCGACGAAAGATTGCGATGTGCTGTTTGCGTCTTACCCGGCCGAAACCGACATTGCCCCGCACCAGCACGACACCGACAACATTGGCGTGATTACACAGGGTAAATTAAGCCTGACGGTGAAGGGTATTACCACCCACTACAGGGTTGGGGAGTGGTATCACGTTGCCGCGAATGTCGAACACTCGGCATATTTCGATGAAGACACGTCTGAAATTGAGCTGTGGTTTAAAGTAGACTGACTTGCTGTAGTTCAATTCCGTGACGCCGGTCAAGCGAACAATGTAAATATCTCTGGCAATCCCTATCACGACCTTGCACCTTTTTTGGCTACACTAATATCTTGCCATTTGTTCGACGGGGAAATCGTTAGTGCGAAAAATAATTACAGTGTTACTGGCGTTCGGCTTACCTGCAGCGGTAAACGCGGCGCAGTCGGCGCATTGTTTTGACGTGTTAGAGAAAGGTGGGCTGTTCGCGGAGCAGACTGCGCGCGAGCTGAGTCAAAGCGATAAATTTCTCAATTGGCAATGCGCCACGTCGTTTCGCAAGCACAGGCAGGCAATCAACATTGGTCTCAGTCCCGACACGCCGGTTTATGGCACGCCGCTTAGTGAAAGCGGTAGATGGAAGAAATCCGAAGTGATGGCGTGGAAAGATCAAAATTGCTCGATGAAGGCCAGAAAAACGGATATTGATGCTGCCACCTTCAGGTTCGTTAAAAGCAAAGCACCTGCATTGCTGACTAGCTGGGCAAGCTGCATGGCGGATAGATCAGCAACCGCCGAGCTGAGCTGTGCCATTGCGCAAGAGGGCAATCTATCGATATTCAGCGCTACGTTTAATCCTGCCGCTGCTGCGGCAAAGACGGCTGACGATGCCGACACGCCGGAGTCAGAAAATGATACTGCAATTAATGCCGCTACCATTAACAGTTGGCAGGTAGCCGGAGGTTCGTGTTTTCCCCCTCTGCAGCCAGGAAGCGAGATCGGAACAACTGCCAGTCGAGCCAGCTGTGCGGCCGATACCAATGCCGACCTGACTGTTATGCTGGCAACCGACCGCGGCAGTTGTTGGCAAATGGTAGAACAAGAGACATCAAAAATAGTGATTGATGGCAAAACCGCGTTGCAGGGAAAAACAACATATGAAGCCGACGTGATTGAATTTTCTGCCACCGCTGAATTAATAACCAACGGTTACGACCTGATAATTTCCGCTAAAAAACTTATCAAGATCGAAGGCTTGCCGAAAATCACGGCATTCGAAACGAGGGCTGATCGCCCTGCGGGAGAGGATGGCCGCAGCGCCGGACCGATCGTTATCAATGCCGCTGCGGTGGAAGGATCGAAACTGCTGATATTTAATCACGGCGAGGACGGCAGCGCCGGGACGCAGGGGGCCGACGGTAGAAAGGGCGTGCGCGGCAGTCCGGGACGTGCCGGTTCCGACCGCGGCATGAAGGGTTGTGTGGGCAGAAAAAACGGTGGCAAGGGTCGCGCGGGGCGCATGGGGCAAAAAGGCGGTGCCGGCGGTGATGCCGGCAGCGGTGGCTCGGTAACCATCGAATTAAAAAGCAAGCAATTTAGCGGTGGCTACGATCGATTCGTTGTCTCACAGTCACGACTGAATCCTTTTACCAACGCGGAGTATCGTTGTGAGGGCACCTGCTCGGGCGCAGCCGCGCCCGGAGGAACTGGTGGCGCTGGCGGCGAAGGTGGTCGCGGCGGCTCTGGCGTGCGCGGCAGTTGGCCCTGCGGTGGCGTCAGCCCCGGCACGAAAGGCAAACAGGGTAAAACCGGGCAGCCAGGTAGAAACGGTAAAGAAGGTGAAGCCGGATCAATTTTAATTCTGTAAGCGCCTGCAACACATAAGGGCGCTACATCGCCGCGCTATTGTGCATCCTCAAGCTCAACCCAGCGATTGGTAGCCTGCTCCAGTGCCTGCTGCGCAGCGCTGAGCTGATCCAGCACAGGCTGCGTATCCGCAAATGGCGCGGTGTAGAAATCCGACTGGCCAACGCGCTGCTGCAGTTCGGCTATCTGTTGTTCAAGTGCCTGCATTTTTTCCGGTAGCTGGTCCAGTTCATGCTGCAGCTTAAAGGTTAAGCGCTTTGCTTTAGCGGCAGCCGGTTTCGCGGGCGTGGATTTTTCTACCCGTTCCTTTTGCTTTGCCTTTTCTTCTTCCTGCTGCTTTTGTTGCTCCCGCTCCTGGCTCCTGGCTTGCGTGGCAAGAATCGCCGGCGATTCGGCAACCAACAGTTCTTTTCCGCGCCGAGTCCAATCGCTGAAATCACCGGGATAGGTCTGTACGTTGCGGTCAGCTTCGAATACCAGCGTGCTGGTCACCACATTGTCGAGGAAATCCCGGTCATGGCTGACGATAAGCAAGGTGCCATCGTACTGCACCAATCGTTCTTCCAATACTTCCAGCATCTCCACATCAAGGTCGTTAGTCGGCTCATCCAGCACTAACAGGTTTGCCGAGCGGGTAAACATTTTTGCCAGCAGCACGCGATTACGTTCCCCACCAGATAGTGCTTTTACGGGAGTCAATGCCCGTTTTGGTGAGAACAGAAACTGCTGCAGGTAGCTGATAATATGCCGGTCGCGGCCGTTGACGCTGATCTGCTCCTTGCCGTCGGCGACGTTTTCTGCGACCGATTTGTCAAGCTGCAAATCGTCGCGTAGCTGGTCGAAATAGGCAACGTCGAGATTGGTGCCAAGTTTTACCGAGCCCTCATTCGGTGTTAGCTCACCTAACAGAATCTTCAGCAAAGTGGTTTTGCCGACGCCATTGTTGCCGATCAGTCCTATGCGGTCACCGCGCATTACCTTAAGGTTGAAGTTTTTAACCAGCGTATTGCCGCCATAGCCATGCGTCACGTTACGCGCTTCAATAACTTTCCGCCCCGACTGGTCCGCCGAGTCAACATGAATCGTCGCTTTGCCCTGCCGCCCTACCCGCTGCTCGCGCTCCCTGCGCATCGCTTTCAGGGCGCGCACTCTGCCCTCGTTGCGCGTACGGCGCGCTTTGATGCCTTCACGAATCCAGCTTTCTTCTTGCGCGAGGCGTTTGTCAAACAGCGCATTGCGCGTGTCTTCTTCCTCGTTGGCTTTTTCCTTTAGCTTGAGATAGTTTTTATAATTGCCCGGCCAGCTTAGCAAGCTGCCACGATCAATCTCGACGATACGCGTGGCAAGGCGCTGCAGAAAATTGCGGTCGTGGGTGATAAACAACACGGCGCCGGCATAGCTTTTAATGACATGCTCCAGCCATTCAATGGTGCTGATGTCCAAATGGTTAGTGGGCTCATCGAGCAGCAACAAATCAGGCTTCGATACCAGCGCCTTCCCGAGCGCAACGCGTCGCTGCCAACCGCCCGACAAGTCGGCCAGCTTGCTTTCAGCCGGCAGGTCGAGCTGCGAGACAATCGTTTCAACCTGCTGGTCAACCTGCCAGCCGCCGCTGGCGTCAATTTCTGTTTGCAGATCATGTAGCTTGTGCAAGCCACGATCGTCGAGCTCGGTTAAAGCCAGCACATTGTATTGATCAATCAAGTCCTGCTGCCTGGCCAGACCTTCGCGTAGCACATCGGCTACCAGGCGCTGCAGGTCGCCGGGCAAGCCTTGCTCAAGCTGGCTCATGCGCAAATGCTCGCTGTAGTGGCGCTCGCCGCTGTCGGGCGTAGTTGCGCCATTAATAATATTCAGCAGGGTCGATTTACCCGCGCCATTGCGACCAATCAGGCATATCTTTTCTCCCGGCTCGATAGCGAAGTCAGTGTTTTGTAACAGCGGCGTGGTGCCGAATTCAATCGAAATATTGTCAAGACGAACTAGTGTCATAAATTAAACAGGTCATTGATGCGCGCAGGAACTGCGCGCTGAACGGCGAGGCTAACACGTTTTTATAGCTGCCAGCCTGGCGGGAAGCTGCTATTATATAAAGCGCTGCAGCCGTTTGGCTGTATTTTTTTGCCTTGCATATTCTCGCCATAATAGGGTTACAGCAAATAATGAATTTCTTCGAAGCGTTTGTGCTCGGTATCATCCAGGGCTTGACGGAATTTTTACCTGTCAGCAGCAGCGGTCACATAGAGCTGGGCAAAGCTTTACTGGGAACGCAGGAAGTCGGTATAGATTTTACGATACTGGTACATGTTGCTACCGCGCTCGCCTCTGTGCTGGTTTTCCGTAAAGATATTGCCGAAATAATCGTCGGTTTGTGCCAATTTAAATACAACGAATCGTGGGAATATTCGCTCAAGCTCATTGTAGCGTCCATTCCGGTCGCCATAGTCGGCCTGTTTTTCAAAGACGAGGTCGAGTCGCTGTTCGACGGTAGTCTGGCACTGGTCGGCAGCATGCTATTAGTAACCGCCGCCCTGCTGTTTCTAACGACTTTGGTGAAGCGCACCGATCAACCGGTTGGCTGGGGCAATGCCGTCATCATCGGCCTGGCGCAAATGGTGGCGATACTGCCGGGCATATCCCGCTCGGGTGCAACGATTGCCGTTGCTCTGCTGATGAATATCGATCGCGCCAAAGCAGCGAAGTTTTCTTTTTTGATGGTGTTGATCCCTATATTTGGGGAAGCTTTGCTGGATACCATCAACATTATCGACGATCCTACGCTGTGGTCGTTACCGTTTGACGTCACCCTGGCCGGATTTATCGCCGCTTTCTTATCTGGCCTGTTTGCCTGCACGGCGATGATTCGCATTGTGAAGCAGGGCAAGCTGTATTATTTCAGCATCTACTGCGTTATCGTCGGCTTGATTGCGATTTTTGCCGCGTAAGTATTGGCTCCTGATTATTGACGTGTGGTCTTTGCCGCATAGTCATAGCCCGACAGTCAGCGGCTAGCATTGGCTGTAAAAACGGTTAATCTTAATCGTTAGCAAAGCGCTTATTGCGCCGGTATGGATACACATCTGCAACGCAACCCGCTTGAATGTTATTTTGCAAGTTCTGCCAGTATCGGTAATCGTATAACTCGCTGTGTAATTCCTCGAAAATCTCGCGCGCCAGATTATTGCCGGAAAAAAACAGCCGGAACTCCTCCGGGAAAATATCGTTAGGCGCCACGCTGTACCACGGCGTGTCGGCCATTTCCTGCTCTTCAGTACGCGGCTCGGGAATTTTTCTAAAATTGCACTCTGTGAGCAGACAAATTTCGTCGTAGTCATAAAAAACAACTCGGCCGTGGCGCGTGACGCCGAAGTTTTTCAGCAGCATATCGCCCGGAAAAATATTCGCTGCCGCCAACTGTTTAATCGAGTTACCGTATTCGTCGATGGCGTTGCGAGTCTCCGGTTCGGAACGATTCTGCAGATACAGATTAAGCGGGTTCATGCGGCGCTCGGCGTAGCAATGTTTGATAATAAGCACACTGTCTTTAATCTCAAGTTGTGAAGCTATCTCCTTGTTTAGCTCGGCCATCAGCTCGTCGGAGAAGCGCTCCCGGTCAAACACCAGGTTGTCGAACTCCTGAGTATCGGCCATTCGCCCCGCCCTTTCGTGCAGCTTTACCAGGCGATACTTGGCTTTAACCTGCTCACGCGTCATTTCTTTCGGTGGCGTAAAGCGGTCTTTGATAACTTTGAACACGTAATCGTAAGAGGGCAGAGTAAATACCAGCATCACCATACCTTTAATGCCCGGCGCAATAATAAATTGCTCATTGATTTCAGCAATGCGCGCAACAGAACGGCGCACAAATTCTGTTTTTGAATGTTTCGGAAAACCAATCGCCGCATACAGTTCGAAGATTTCTTTTTTCGGCATGATCGTTTTTAAAAAAGCGACATACTGCGACGGCTGGTCGGTATATAACATGAAATAGGTACGGGTGAAGCTAAACACGATACTGATGTCACTACGGTCAAATAGTATTGTGTCAATAACCAGTCCGCCGTTTTCGCTGTGCAATATCGGCATAACTACCGGCACCACAACGCGTTCGATCAATACGCGACCAACGATATAAGCACCTTTATTGCGAAAGTACAGCGACTTGCATACCTGCACCTCAATGTCTGCCGGGTTTACATCGGCTGGCAGCTTGCTAATCAGTTCGTTCTGCACCGCATCAATAACGTATTCGGTATCGCGCGCCAGGTCTTCAAACGGCACGCTAAAGCCGCAGTCGTAGAGTACTTGCGCGAGCAGGCCGCCAATGTCGTCGCCCGGCTGGTAACGACGATATATGTCAGGATTGATCTGCTGGCTGACCGGCGCGGTGGAATGCTGCGAAAAAGCGTGACTGTCGCGTATCACTTTGTGCTGAAACACATAGCAGTAAATTGAGTTATAAAACGTTTCCACCACTTCGACATTGCGATGGTGTTTGATTAGCGGCATGAACTGCTTTTTCACTTCGATCCACAGCAAGCTGTCGTGCAACGTGTCGCCTACCGTGTGTTGCGCCAGCTCGACGACCTCGTGAATCTTTTTTTCGTACAGCTTCTGCCGATGTTGCTGCGCCGCATGCACCTCCTGCCAGGCGGCTTTTTCGAAACGCACATGCGCGCCCAGAGTAAGATTCAGGTGGTCGGCAAAAAATGCGTCAAAACCATTAACAATGGACTGCGCGAGGCGGAAGGCTTTCGCTTGTAGCATGGTACTCCTCGGAGGAAATTATTTTGAACTTGTTCGGCGCCGCGTATTCGACATAAATGCGACGCGGCTTTCAGGCGCGCCGACTTGGCGCTATTGCCGTCGTAACAGTGGTGCCGCACTTGTGCGCTGCAGGTTCCCTAGCCGCTAAAGGCCTCTTATCCGCTAAAGGCTTCCACATAAGTGTAATATTGGGGCTAGCTTTTGATACAGAAATTATGACCCAAGTGGTTATAATGCTGTCACACTTCTATTCTACTGGAATTCGATGTGAAGCCGACAAATATCCAGGATCCTGAATACTTCCACAAAGTCGTTGATTGCCAATACGCCTGCCCCGCCCACACGCCCGTACCCGAATATATACGCCTGATCGCGGCGCAGCGCTATACGGAAGCGTATATGGTTAATTGGGAGTCCAATGTGTTTCCCGGTATCCTGGGGCGCACCTGCGACCGGCCGTGTGAACCGGCCTGCCGACGCGGACGACTCGGCGAAGAGCCGGTGGCAATTTGTCGCCTGAAACGGGTGGCGGCGGATAACAAAGATTCTGTCGAGGCGCTGTTTCCAGCAGTGCCTAAGGAAAAAAACGGCAAACGGATTGCACTGATCGGTGCGGGTCCCGCATCGTTGACCGTTGCGCGCGATCTGCTGCCGCTGGGCTATCAAATCGATATGTACGATGATCAGATCAAAGGCGGCGGCATGATGCGCAGCCAGATCCCGTCTTTCCGGCTGCCCGTTAAGGTGCTCGATGAAGAAGTCGATTACGTGCTCAATATGGGTGTCGACCGGATATTTAACACCAAAGTTTCCAGCCTGAAGGAAGTTCTCGACAAGGGCTACGACTCGGTTTTTGTCGGCACCGGTGCGCCGCACGGTATGGATTTGGACATACCCGGCCGGCAGCAAGCCAGCAAAAACGTTCACGTCGGCATTGAGTGGCTGGCCAGCGTCGCGTTCGAGCACACCGAACGCATTGGCAAACGCGTGCTGGTGTTGGGCGGTGGTAATACCGCAATGGACTGTTGTCGCACATCCCGGCGACTGGGCGGTGAAGACGTCAAGGTCGTGGTGCGCAGCGAGTTCGCCAAGATGAAAGCCTCGCCATGGGAGAAAGACGACGCCATGGCCGAAGACATTCCTATTCTCAACAACCATGTGCCTCAGGAATTTATTGTAGAAGGGGGCAAGCTAACCGGCATGACGTTTCAACGCGTCGACGTTGTCTATGATGCTGATGGCAAACGCAGCCTGGTGCCAATTGACGAAGAACCCGTTTATCTGGAATGCGACGATGTATTGATAGCCATTGGCCAGAACAACGCATTCCCGTGGATTGAACGCGACCAGGGCGTTGAATTCGGTGAATGGAGCATGCCGGTGGTTGATGCTGCGACTTTCCAGTCTACCAATCCCAAGGTGTTCTTCGGCGGCGATGCCGCCTTCGGACCAGAGAATATTATTACCGCGGCGGCGCACGGCCATCAGGCCGCAGTTTCTATCGACCTGTTCTGCAACGGTGGCGATGTTAGCGAACGGCTGGCACCAGGCGTGACCCTTGTCAGCCAGAAGATGGGTATTCATGAATGGAGCTTTGACAATCAGATATCAAACGACGTTCGCTACGCTGTGCCGCACGCGCCGAAAGAGAAAACGCTAAAAGACCGCAAGCTGGAAGTGGAGCTGGGGTTCGACCCTGACACAGGTTATATGGAGGCAGAGCGCTGCCTCAACTGTGATGCGCAAACGGTCTTTACCGAGGACAAATGCATCGAGTGCGATGCGTGCATGGATATCTGCCCCACGGATTGCATCAATTTTATTGCCAATGCGGATGAGCAGGAGTTAAGAGCAACGCTCAGGGCGCCGGCAACTAATATGACCCAGGATTTATACGTGTCAGGTGACTTGCCGCAAACCCGGAGGGTGATGGTAAAAGATGAAGACGTATGCCTGCACTGCGGCTTGTGTGCCGAGCGCTGCCCCACTGGCGCCTGGGATATGCAGAAGTTTCTTTATACCGTTAGTAAAGCCGGCGTGCAGGAAGTGTCATGAAAAATGCGATAAAAAATATTACCGCCGTCAATGACTTCGTCATCAAGTTTGCCAATGTTAACGGCACCGGCTCAGCCAGCGCCAACCATATGTTTGCCAAGGCAATATTTCGCATGGGCGTGCCTGTCAGCCCGCGCAATATATTCCCCTCTAATATTCAGGGTTTGCCCACCTGGTATGAAGTACGCGTTAGTCATAAGGGCTACCTGGGGCGGCGCGGCGGGGTCGACATCGGCGTCGGCATGAACCCGCAGAGCATGGCGCGCGATGTGCGCGAGATTGAGCCAGGTGGCTATTTTATTTACGATTCCACCAAGGCGTTGGACCTGCGCCTGATGCGCAGCGACATTACTTTCCTGGGAATTCCATTTTCCGAAATGTGTCGGCGCGAGTTTACCGATCCGCGGCAGCGCCAACTATTTAAGAATGTGATTTACGTTGGCGCGCTTGCCGCTCTATTAGATATCGACTTCAAAGTGCTAAAGGATTTGCTGGCCGACCAGTTCAAGGGTAAGACAAAGCTCATTGTTTCCAATGTGTTTGCGCTGGAGCTTGGCTTCCAATACGCCACCAACCATTTCGACTGCCCGTTTGGCATTCGCGTTGAGCGAGGCGGGACTAACGCCGAACATATCTCGTACACCGACCACGTGTTAGTGGACGGCAACACAGCGACGGCGTTAGGGGCGATTTACGGCGGCGCAACGGTGGCGGCCTGGTATCCAATCACTCCGTCTACGTCGGTGATTGACGCTTTCGACAAATACGCACGCCGCCTGCGCATTGACCCGGGCACCGGCAAAAAGAATTTTGCCATCGCTCAGGCGGAAGACGAAATTTCCGCTATCGGTATGGTTATTGGTGCATCGTGGAACGGTGCGCGTGCGTTTACGGCAACCAGTGGCCCCGGGCTGTCACTGATGAGCGAGTTTATCGGTTTGGCCTATTTCGCCGAAGTGCCTGCCGTACTGGTGGATGTGCAGCGATCCGGCCCTTCCACCGGCATGCCCACCCGGTCACAGCAATCCGACGTGCTGGCGGCGGCCTATCTCTCGCACGGCGATACCAAACACGTATTGATGTTTCCCGCCACAGCGGCCGAATGCTTTGAGATGATGGTAAGCTCACTCGATCTGGCCGAACGGCTACAAACACCCGTCATAATGATGTCAGATCTTGACCTGGGTATGAACGATGCCATGTCGCCGCCACTGCAATGGGATGATGAACGTCAGTACGATCGCGGAAAAGTGCTAAACGAGGAAGAACTTGAAACGATGCATGAGCGTTACGGCCGCTACCAGGACGTTGACGGTGACGGCATTCCTTATCGCACCTATCCAGGTACACATGCGAGTAAAGGTGCCTACTTTACCCGCGGTTCATCGCGCGATATTTACGCTGTTTACACCGAAGACGGAGACGCCTACGTGGCTAATATGGAACGGCTGTTGAACAAATTTGAAACAGCTAAAAAATACGTGCCTGCGCCGAAAATAAAACCTGCCAAAAATAACACCTCGTACGGCGCGATTTTCTTTGGTACCACGGCGTCACCCAGTTATGAAGCCATCGAGATTCTGGCAGAAGAAGGGCTTAATCTCGATACCATGAGAATTCGTGCGTTTCCGTTCAACAAAGACGTTGGCAAATTTATCGCCGACCATGAGGTGGTGTTTGTGATCGAACAAAATCGTGACGGCCAAATGCGCAGGCTGCTGATGAATGAGTGCGAAGTCGCACCGAAGAAACTGGTGTCGGTACTGCATTACGATGGGCTACCGATTACCGCCAGAAGCATTACTGAGATTATGCGCAAGTCAATGGGAGGTGCCAATATCACCCCCATTCGCCGCACTGTCACCGGAGGTGACGATCAATGAGTTATATAAAGCCCGATTTTCGCCACCCCTCGCAGCCAAAAAATGAGTTGGGCTATCACAAGAAAGATTACGAAGGCGCCATTTCAACACTGTGCGCCGGCTGTGGTCATGACTCAATCAGTGCAGCGATAGTACAGGCGTGTTTTGAACTATCTATAGAACCGCACAAAGTCGCCAAATTGTCGGGCATTGGCTGCTCTTCGAAGACTCCCGCTTATTTTTTGAATCAGTCACACGGATTTAACTCGGTACATGGGCGTATGCCTTCGGTCGCTACCGGCGCCAATTTGGCAAACCGTGAGTTGACCTATATCGGTATCTCGGGGGATGGCGACACTGCATCCATTGGTATGGGTCAATTTATTCACGTTGTGCGACGCAATTTGAATATGATTTATATCGTCGAGAACAACGGCTGCTACGGGCTGACCAAGGGCCAGGATTCAGCCACCGCCGACATCGGGTCAAGGAATAAAAAAGGTGATGTAAATCCGTTCGAAGCACTGAACCTTGCGCGCACTGCTATTCAGCTGGGGGCTACTTTTGTGGCGCGCAGTTTCTCTGGTGACAAAGAGCAACTGGTGCCGCTGATCAAGGCAGCCATCAGTCATAAGGGTTTCGCCTTCCTTGACGTAATCTCTCCGTGCGTCACCTTTAACAATCACAGCGGCTCCACCAAAAGCTACCAACATTTTCGCGACAGCGCTGACGTTGTGCCGGTAGATTTTGTGCCTATGCGCGAAGAAATAACCACCAGCTATGAAGCCGGCACGACCCAGGAAGTGTGCATGCACGATGGGTCGATATTACGTCTGCATAAAAACGCCGAAGAATATAATGTACAAAATCGCCAGGCTGCGGTGCGCGCGATAGAGGAACATGAAGACGCCGGCAAAATACTAACCGGGCTGCTTTACATAGACAGCGATCCGAGCGAGTTCCACGAAACACTGGACACCGTGCCCAGAGCGCTGAATACGCTTACGGAAAAAGAACTATGCCCTGGCAGCAAGTTTCTCGACAGCATTAATGACGGCTTGCGCTAAGCCAGGCGGCTTGTGGTAGTGTTTTACATGCCCCTTAATGCAGCATGGCAGGTGATTTATTTTCCAGCTGTTTGATTTTCTCCTGCAGCACAGCCAGGCGCGAATCCTGCGGCCGCTTCAGCGCGATCTCTTGCAGGTCTTGCGCCG
>JBBKXJ010000122.1:0-5536 GCA_037969395.1 Pseudomonadales bacterium | reverse complement strand
TGCTGGGCATCGGTCTGTTGGGGCTCGGATTGGCTCGCTTCCGGGTGCGCGCCAACAAATAGGGATTGACGTCATGTGTCCAAGCGAAGTCATCGATGACACCACCAGTGCAGGCTATCGTTTACGCTGCGCGCGCGAAGGCCTGAGTCTCTCCATGAGAGATATTGCCGGTGCACTAAACTTACTGGTGAGCCACGTTCGTGCGATCGAAGCCAATCGTTGTGACGTACTGGCAGACGACCAACTTTTGCGTCGTCTACATGACTATGCCAGCCTGGTGGACCTTGACGCGAAGGAAGTGGTAGACAGTTATCGCACGCAGTCGGCAGCCATTTCAGAGCCGATTCAACCACAGCTCGCCGATCGTAAACAACGTCACACTGGCGCATGGATGGTTGTTGGGGTGTTGGCGACTGTTTGTGTGAGCCTCGGCACCTGGTTGCTCAATCAGAATCAGACCTTACGTTCGGACTCAAGCGACACGGCACCGATGCGTAACGACAGGACCGAGGATAAGCTAGCGAATGCGCCAGGACTTCTTACCCATGTTCGGCCGGCGTTAAACATGCCGGCAAACAAAGAAAATACATCCGTCGATGACACAGTAAGTCCCCCTGTCACCTACATCGATCCAGTCGAGGCAAAGCCGGGCATCAACGCTGTTCACACCGTTGGTGCTACGCCGCTCAAAACCGCGTTAGTTGGTTTAAAAGGAGAAGATAGCGTGCAACGACCGGCGGAGAAATCCACTAGTCCCGCGCAAACGGGTACGACAACACAGCTGCGTTCCACCGCATGGTTCGCCAGCTTAGCCTCGGACCGCTACACCTTGCAGCTTCTCAGCCTCACCAAAGAAACAAGCAGCCGGGCATTTATCCAGAGCCGCCATCTGCAAGATCAAGCCGCGTATGTCGCCGTTCGAAATGCTGATCAGAAGACATGGTATACCATCACTTACGGACTCTATGATTCCTTAGATGCGGCTGAGTCAGCCATAAAATCCTTGCCCGATAGCCTCAAAAAACTCAATCCCAGGGTGCGCAACACCGGGCGCATTCAACAGCAAATGCTACGCTAACAGTGCGCCGCTACGATTGCGGTTTGCTCATACACCACGTCTCGACCGAACGCTTTGGAGGGGTCGATACGTGGAACAATTGGCGCTTACAAAGTAATAGTCGTTTCAAATGAACAAACAGTGAAAGAACTTGGTGGCTTGTTGGCTTTTCCTCCAGCGGTGATCCCTGAAAATGAGTGAGAAAACGTATTCTTTGTAAAAGTAAACATGAGGTGGTTCGTTGGATAAGCGATGCTTGGTAACGAGTATCGCTTATCCGACTGATCAACTGGAACCTTAGCACCGCGCTTACGTCGCAATGCAGGTCGTGTTTTCAAAGCATCTCAGGCGGGTCGAGTCCAGCCGCTTTCCGCCACGGGACTTTCGTGGCGTAATCGCTTGCGACGTAGTCGACGACCAAATCTGGCTGATCAGTTTCCTGGGCTATGTTTCAGGATACTTCGATCTCGACTGCAGTGTCCGACACCGAAGCGTCTGCGACGATGCCGTCAATAGGATTGCGCCGGCAACCATGTAACGAGCGGGCTCCATATGAAGATCAGCGCGAGTCCCAGCAGCTGCAGCAGGATGAAAGGGACGACTCCGCGATAGATCGTGCCAACGTCGACGCCATCGGGCGCAACACCCTTGAGGTAAAAAATCGCGAATCCGACGGGCGGCGTGAGAAACGAGGTTTGCAGGCAAACCGCGAACATCACCGTGAACCAGACGAGATCGAACCCGAGCGCGGTTACGACGGGCGCAACGAGCGGCAGGATGATGAGCGATATCTCAATCCAGTCGAGAAAAAATCCCAGCAGGAAAGTTGCGAACAGGATTGACACGATTATGCCTGCAGGCCCGAACGGCAGGCCGAGCAATGCCCGCTCAATCAGCTCGTCGCCGCCGAGGCCTCGAAGCACAAGTGAGTAAGCCGTGGCACCGACGAAGACGGCGAAAATAAACGCCGTCGTCGTGGTCGTCTGCTGCAGGACATCCGTCATCACCGTACGATCCAGCTGGCGCCACAGTAGTGCGAGAATCAGTGCACCGAACGCGCCGACGCCCGCCGCCTCTGTCGGTGTTGCGATGCCGAAGAAAATGCTGCCAAGTACAGCCAGTATCAGCGCGAACGGCGCCAGTACGGCACGAAACACGCCGGCAATCGCCGCGACCGTGACGGCCTCCGCATCGGCGGCGACCGGTGCCGCGTTCCTGTCGAAGCGCCCGACGATCAACAGGTAGGAGATATAGAGGGCACCGAGAAGCAGGCCCGGAAACACAGCGCCGAGAAACAGGTCACCGACAGACATCGCCAGGCGATCCGCCATCAGGACCAGCATGATGCTCGGTGGTATCAGTATGCCCAGCGTGCCGACGGCACATACCGTGCCGGCAGCCAGCGAGGTGCGGTAGCCACTTTCCAACATGACGGGCAAGCCAATAAGCGCCAGCAACACCACAGACGCACCGATAATCCCGGTCGTCGCGGCCAGCAGCAGGCCGATGATCGTAACGGTGATTGCCAGTCCGCCCCGCACGCGACCAAAAACGCGCGACAGGTTGGTCATCAGGTCGTTGGCGATGCCCGATCGTTCCAACATCAATCCCATAAAAATGAACAACGGCAGGGCGACCAGTACCCAGTTGTTCATCACGTCCCAGACGCGATTGACGCTAAGTGAGGTGTAGGCCCAGTCGACACCGATGGCAAAGCCGAGATCAATATCGAGCACGATAGCGATCACGGTGAACAACACCGACAGGCCGCCGAGAATCCAGGCAACCGGGAAGCCCGTAAGAATTAGCCCGATGAAAGATAAAAACATCAGGATGGACAGCACGTCATTAATTGACATTGCGCGGCCATCCGAACAGGAACGAAGTTGCACGCGACAGTCGGGCGAGGCCGGCTAGCAACAGCAACAGCATACCCAGCGGCAGAAAACTCTTGATCACCCAGCGGAACGGCAGCCCGCCGGGCGCATCTGACACCTCGGCGATCTGCCAGGCATAGGCAACGAAAGGCACCGAGAACACGAGCATGGCCGCGATGAAGGGCAGGAACAGGAGCAGCAGGCCGTAAACCTCGATCCATGCTTTTTGCCGCAAGCTCATGCGTTCGTGAAAGATGTCCACACGAATATGATTGTCACTGTCCATGCAGGTCGCCATGCCGATGAGGAAGCCGATCGCGTAAAGATGCCACTGGATCTCCTCGAACTCGACACGGCCTTCGCCGAGCAGGTGGCGCATGGTGACATTGAGCACGACGACCGCGATCAGCACCATCCAGATCCACGACACCGCTTTGAGCAGGCGCTTGAACAGGCGCCGCACCGCGGCCGAAAAGCGCGTGTGCGGATAGTGCTCGACGTGCGGCAGCACCTCACTAATGCGTGACGTGTCGACGCTCAAAACGACCTCGGCAGGTAACCTTTGATCTTCCAGTACCGGTATACCTCGGAAAATTCCCGCTGCGACTGCAGTATCTTCGCGAAGGACTCGTCGTTCGCTGCCTCTTCGTCGAGAACTTCCCGGGTTGCCGCGCGAAGCTCCTCGAGAATCTCGAGCGACAGTGAATTGGTTATGACGCCCTGTGCCTCATAGTCGCGCAGCACCGCGCCCTGCAGTGCCTCCGCTTCGGAGACAGTGCGCAGCGCGCAAGCCATGCAGGTCAGCCGAAGCAATGCCTGGTTTGATTCGGACAGTTCGTTCCATGCATCGAGGTTTATTTGCAGGTGAGCGGTCGAGAACGTCTGGTGCCAACCCGGGAAATAGTTGTATTTCGCAACCCGGGAGAACCCAAGCTGCTGGTCGACCACAGGCATCGAAAACTCGGTCGCGTCTATCGCCCCTTTTTCCAGTGCCTGGAAGATTTCCCCGGGCGCGATCATCGTGACGGAGGCACCGAGTCGCTGCAGCACCTTGCCGCCAATTCCCGCGAAGCGGATTTTCATTCCCGTCAGGTCGTCCAGCGATTCCACCGGCGCACGAAACCAACCCGCCGTTTCTGGTGGCGTCAGTCCGCACAGCAGCGGCATGACATTATGTGGACGGTAGAGTTCCTCACCGAGCGCCTGGCCGCCGCCGTAAAACCACCACGCCGAAAACTCAAGTGGCTCCATGCCAAAGGGTACAGCCGATATCAGCGTGGACGCAGGTATTCGGCCCTGGTCATAGCCCACCCACTGGTATCCCGCCTGAACCTTGCCTTCCTTCACGCTCTCCGTGATTGCCAGGGCAGGCACGATTTCACCCGGCTGGAATACGCTCATATCGAACGCGCCGCCACTCACGGTGCGGAGCTGGTCCGCGATGCGTTGCGGTGGCGGCCCGATGATTGGCAGGTTAAACGTGAATGCCGAGGTAACGCGCCAGCGAACCTGCTGGTTCGTGATCCCTTCACCGGTGTCGCCGGTCGACCCCGCACCACCCGGCGGTCGTAGCGCGAGGGAACCGAGGGCTCCGACTATCAACGCGGTTGCTATGGCGATCAGCAACGCCTTTGCGGACACCGGTCCAACAGCCGCCATGTGTACCTCCTGGTTCTTATTTTTAGCCGCCAGAGCGGATGAGCGGAACCAGTATAGCGACTCTGCAAAGAAAGGCTTCCTGTTTGTACGCTGGAACAAGGTTGTGAATTTGAGCGTTACTGTGTCGGCGAGAATCGGGGTCTGAAGTCCACTGGGACGAATATGCGGTGCACCGCATATCTGTACGGTTGGACTTCAGACCCCGGTGCCCGCCTTGCGGCCTTGATAAACGCCGTTTTTTAGATGGCTATGCCTGGCAGGGGTCCGATCGCTTTTCATACCTAAATGCTGAGTATAAGGCTGCCCATATATATTTATACGGTCTTACCTAAGGCAACGCATACTTGCTATCGTATAGCAGTGCCTCCCCAGACGTGCAAGCAATCGCGTGGTTTGCTGCTTATGGTTGCCTATTTGAAAGTCAGTTAGCCGGAGGCTAAATGCACATTGTCGCTATAAGGCCAGCAACGACAGCCGTCAGAAGGTGCGAAATGCTGATACTAACCCGCCGTATAAACGAAAGTTTAATAGTTGGAGACGACGTTAAAGTTACCGTATTAAGTGTGAAAGGTAAGCAAATTAAATTGGGCGTTACTGCGCCCAGAGAGATCGCAGTGCACCGTGAAGAAATTTACCAGCGTATTCAACAAGAGAATGCCCGCGGCAGCTATTTAATCAAAAATAAAGCGATTTGACGTCTGTTAATCGACCACACATCCCTGTGCTACGGTGGCGCCTCCTGGCGCTTCGATTACACATGCCTGTGAGGGTGCGACACTCCGTTGTGCGCGTTCCTTCTCGTGCTTAAAGCTTTGCAACTGAAAGGAGAGCGTAGGCGATCACTCAGCTCAGCACAATTAGGGTAACTACGCGCGTTTAGCATCTTTTATTGTGGGAATTACGCAGGAAAACGCGGTTGTTAATGCGTGGTTTCGGCAACAGT
>JBBKXJ010000121.1:0-9553 GCA_037969395.1 Pseudomonadales bacterium | reverse complement strand
GTGATTGCTATGTACGACCCGGCAGGGGGTAATAAAAAGCAGGTGCAAACATTGATCGACAAGATTCGACAGAAGCGTTCCCAGCTGCAGCAACAGCAAAAAGATCTCGAGTTAATGTTGCTCGACCTGAGTGATGCGGAACAGCGTTGTTTAGAGGCGCTAGGGGATTTCCCACAGAAACGAAAAGCTTAGTTTGCGAGGCGCAATGATATGAATACAAATTACCCGACACTCAATTTCGGTTTAGGTGAAGAGATCGACATGCTGCGCGATGCGGTCAACCAATTCGCGCAGGCGGAAATCGCCCCGCGGGCTGAACAGATTGACCGTGATAATTTATTTCCTGAAGACTTATGGCGAAAATTCGGCGACCTGGGCCTGCTAGGCGTCACCGTTCCCGAAGAATACGGTGGTAGCGACATGGGCTATCTGGCGCATGTGGTGGCAATGGAAGAGATCAGTCGTGCTTCTGCCTCGGTAGGCTTATCGTACGGTGCGCATTCGAATCTGTGCGTTAATCAAATTAGCAAGAACGGCAACGCGGAGCAGAAACAGAAGTATCTTCCCAAACTGTGTTCCGGAGAGCATGTAGGCGCACTGGCAATGTCAGAACCCAATGCAGGTTCCGACGTGGTCAGTCTGAAATTGCGGGCCGACAAAAAAGGCGATCGCTATATCCTCAACGGCAATAAAATGTGGATTACTAACGGTCCCGAAGCGAGCACTTATGTCATCTACGCTAAAACCGATGTGAATGCAGGATCAAAAGGTATCACCGCATTTATTGTCGAGCGCAGTTTCCCCGGTTTTACGCAAGCGCAAAAGCTCGACAAATTGGGTATGCGCGGTTCCAACACCTGTGAACTGGTGTTCCAGGATTGTGAAGTTCCATTGGAAAATATTCTGGGTCAGGAAGGCGGAGGGGTGAAAGTCCTTATGTCGGGCCTGGATTTTGAGCGCACGGTGCTCTCCGGCGGGCCAGTCGGCATTATGCAGGCCTGTCTGGATATCGTGCTGCCCTACATCCATGATCGCCAGCAGTTTAACCAGGCCATCGGCGAGTTCCAGCTGTTGCAAGGTAAGATCGCCGATATGTATACCGAGCTAAACGCCAGCCGTGCCTATTTGTATGCTGTGGCCAGCGCCTGTGACCGCGGCCAGGCGAGCCGTAAGGATGCCGCCGGAGTCATTCTGTACACGGCGGAGCGCGCCACGCAGATGGCGCTGCAGGCCATTCAGGCGCTGGGCGGCAATGGCTATATTAATGAATTTCCGACTGGTCGCCTGTTGCGCGATGCCAAACTATACGAAATTGGTGCCGGCACCTCGGAAGTTCGGCGCATGTTGATTGGTCGCGAGTTGTTCACCCAATCCGCCTAATCCAGTTTGCCGGCAGGTATAGACCAGGAGCGCCCTATGAGTGTGATCAAATCCAGAATAAACACCCGCTCAGCGGATTTTATCGACAACGCCGAACACATGCAGACCCAGGTTGATGATCTCTATACCAGGCTTGAAGAGGTCAAACTGGGTGGCGGCGAGAAGTATCAGCAGCGGCATAAAGCGCGTGGCAAGTTACTCGTGCGAGAGCGGGTTAACGCTCTCGTCGATTCGGGTTCCCCCTTTCTTGAGCTCTCGCAGCTCGCGGCCTACAAGGTCTATGGCGACGAACAGGTGGCAGCAGCCGGGCTGGTTGCCGGCATTGGCCGCGTAGCTGGCCAGGAGTGCATGATTGTCGCCAATGATGCGACCGTTAAAGGCGGCAGCTATTATCCACTAACGGTCAAGAAGCATCTGCGCGCGCAGACTATCGCGCAACAGAATAACCTGCCGTGTATCTATCTGGTGGACTCCGGTGGCGCAAACTTGCCCCGCCAGGATGAAGTGTTCCCGGACCGCGAACACTTTGGCCGTATCTTTTTTAATCAGGCCAATATGTCGGCCATGAATATTCCTCAAATTGCCGCCGTGATGGGCTCCTGTACCGCCGGCGGTGCTTACGTACCCGCCATGGCGGATGAATCTATCATCGTCAAGGAGCAGGGCACTATTTTCCTCGCCGGTCCGCCACTCGTGCGAGCTGCTACCGGTGAGATCGTGACGGCCGAAGCGCTGGGTGGGGCGGATGTGCACTGCCGCGAGTCGGGCGTCGCAGACCACTACGCGCAGAACGATCATCACGCGTTGAAGCTGGTGCGTCAGGCGGTCAACCGGCTGAATCGGGTCAAGCCCATGCAGCTGGACGTGAAGGAATCGGTGGAACCCCTTTACGAGCGCCAGGAAATCTACGGTCTGATTCCTAAAGACGCGCGCAAATCTTTCGACATTCGTGAGGTGATTGCGCGCATCTTCGATGGCTCGGATTTCGACGAATTCAAGGCCTTATATGGGAACACGCTGGTGTGTGGTTTCGCACGACTGTTTGGGTATCCGGTGGGCATTGTTGCCAACAACGGCATTTTGTTTGGCGAATCGGCGCAGAAGGGCGCGCACTTCGTCGAACTCTGCGGGCAACGTAAAATCCCGTTAATCTTCCTGCAAAACATCACCGGCTTTATGGTGGGCAAACAATATGAGGCCGCCGGCATCGCCAAGCACGGTGCGAAAATGGTAACCGCCGTGGCCAGCGTACAGGTGCCGAAGCTTACCGTGATAATCGGCAATTCTTATGGCGCGGGTAACTACGGTATGTGTGGGCGCGCCTACGATCCACGGTTTATGTTTATGTGGCCCAACGCGAGGATCTCGGTAATGGGCGGCGAGCAGGCGGCCGGCGTATTATCCCAGGTCAAGCGGGAGCAGAAGGAGAAGGCGGGCGAAACCTGGAGCGAGGCCGAGGAACAGGAGTTTAAGCAGCCAATAATCGACAAGTATGAAGAGCAGGGGCACCCCTACTACGCATCGGCAAGACTGTGGGACGATGGCGTGATCGACCCGGCGGAAACGCGGCAGACGCTGGGTTTGGCGTTGTCTGCGGCGTTAAACAAGCCGATCGAGGATACCCGATTCGGCGTGTTTAGAATGTGACATTTGGACAATCTCCGGAATCCCAGGTGGAAGCGAACTATGACTGAAGCAGCTGTTATAACACGTATCGATGAGCGCGGTGTTGCCACCCTCACCATGAACCGCCCGGACAAGCACAACGCCTTCGACGACGCGGTCATTACCGAACTCACAGCCAGTTTCCAGGCGGTGGCTGAAAACACTGCCGTGCGGGTGATGGTTCTGGCCGCTGCCGGCAAGAGTTTTTCGGCGGGGGCGGATCTGGGCTGGATGCAGCGCATGGCCAACTATAGCTACGACGAGAACCTGCGTGATGCCAATGCGTTGGCGCAGATGCTCAAAACGCTTAACGAAATGCCCAAACCAACCATTGCCCGGGTACAGGGCGCGGCCTTCGGCGGCGCGGTGGGGTTGGTCAGTTGTTGTGATATGGCGATCGGCACGCCGCGAGCCAGCTTTTCGCTCAGCGAAGTGAAGATTGGTTTGGTGCCGGCGACGATTGCACCGTATGTGGTGGCTGCCATTGGTCAGCGCGCTGCGCGGCGGTATTTTCAGTCGGCAGAGCGGTTTAAGGCCGAGGCTGCGGCTGAGCTGGGTTTATTGACCGCGGTGGTGGACGAAGAGGCGCTGGACACCGCGATCGATGAACTGATTACGACGCTATTGACGAACAGTCCGCAAGCGCTGCGGGCGGCTAAACAGCTGGTCTTCGACGTGGCTGACCGGCCTGTTTCTGCGGCACTCATACAACAGACCTGTGAGCTTATCGCTGCTATTCGCGTGTCTGAAGAGGGTCAGGAAGGCTTGAATGCGTTCCTTGAGAAACGTCAAGCCGCCTGGATTAACAACTAAAGGGTAAGCACCGATGTTCAATAAAATACTGATAGCGAATCGTGGCGAGATTGCCTGCCGGGTAATCAAAACAGCGCGCAAGCTGGGTGTGCGCAGCGTAGCTGTCTATTCCGACGCGGATAAAAATTCGTTACACGTGGCGATGGCGGATGAGGCGATCCATATCGGCGCCGCGCCGTCGCGCGAGTCCTATCTACTCAGCGAACGCATTATCGACGCGGCCAAAAAAACGGGCGCGCAGGCTATCCACCCAGGCTACGGCTTTCTGTCGGAAAATGCCGAGTTCTGCAATCTCTGCATGCAAAACGACATCGTCTTTATCGGCCCACCGGTAGCGGCCATACAGGCCATGGGGTCCAAGTCAGCGGCTAAGACCATTATGCAAGCCGCCGGTGTGCCGCTGGTTCCCGGTTATCACGGCGCGGATCAAAACCCGGAGATTATCCGCAAGTCAGCTGAGGAGATGGGCTATCCCGTATTGTTAAAAGCCGTGGCGGGAGGTGGTGGTAAAGGAATGCGCCAGGTATGGAGCGCTGAAGAATTTGACGAGGCGCTGGCGGCGGCGAAACGTGAATCCATGTCGAGCTTCGGCAACGACGATATGCTGGTGGAGAAATATCTCACCCAGCCACGGCATGTAGAATTTCAGGTATTTTGCGACCAGCATGGCAACGCGGTGTATCTATTTGAACGCGACTGCTCGGTGCAACGCCGCCACCAGAAGGTGATTGAAGAAGCACCGGCACCAAACCTGAGTGAGGCGCTACGCAAGGATATGGGCGAGGCCGCCGTGCGCTCGGCGCAAGCGATTAATTACGAGGGGGCGGGCACGGTTGAATTTCTGCTGGATGCAGACGGCTCCTTCTACTTTATGGAAATGAATACCCGCCTGCAGGTGGAGCACCCGGTTACCGAGTTTATTACCGGTCAGGACCTTGTGGAGTGGCAATTGCGAGTGGCGGCAGGCGAGCCGCTGCCACTGTCGCAGCAGCAATTGCGTATTAACGGCCATGCCTTTGAAGCGCGCGTTTACGCTGAAGATCCGAACAATGACTTCCTGCCGGCAACGGGTCACCTTACATATTTACAGCCGCCCGCAGAGAGTGAGCACGTGCGGGTCGATACCGGCGTAGTACAGGGAGACGAGGTCAGCGTCTATTACGATCCGATGATTGCCAAGCTGATTGTGTGGGACGAGAATCGCGAGCGTGCGTTAGCCCGACTGGTGCGCGCGCTGGCTGAATATCGTGTCAGCGGCGTGACCACCAATATCAGTTTTCTTTATAACCTCGCCACCTGTAAACCTTTTGTCGAGGCGGATCTTGATACCGGCTTTATCGACAAGCATCAGGCAGCGATCTTTCACGACTCGACGCAAGATATTGTCACTAACACGCGGCTGGCGAGCTTGTACCTGCTGCTGCGACGCGAACAGATTATTCAACAATTGGCGAGCAAGACCGACCCGACCTCGCCGTGGAATGCGGTCAACGGCTGGCGGCTGAATGAACCGCGCATTCACAGCGGGGCGATCGTTATCAACGGCACCGCCCATGACGTACCGGTCGAAGAGATTGGCAGCGGTGACCGACGGCGGTTTCGCATCATGGTGGGTGATACGTCGGTGCTTGCGACCGGCAAACTCGATGGCAATGAGCTGTATGCGGATATCGACGGCCACAGGCAAACGGTAGTCGTCGTGCCGCATGATGACAGCTACACCCTATTTGCCCAGGACGGCGCGATGCAATTTGAATTGGCTCAGCCGGACTATGGCGATGAAGATGCGGGCGATGCGGGTGGCGGTTTCACCGCCCCCATGAACGGTACCATCGTAGAGTGCCTGGTTGAGGCCGGTGCCAGTGTCAAACGGGATGCTGTTCTGGTGATCATGGAAGCCATGAAGATGGAACATTCCATCCGCGCGCCCAGTGACGGCGTAGTGACCGAAGTGTTTTACGGGGCAGGCGATCTGGTCGATGGTGGCGCAGAATTGCTGGCATTTGAGGCAACGGAATAGGGGGCATTCAGTATGTTAGCTAACGCACAACTTCCCGACGCAGTAAGAATCTTTGAAGTCGGCGCGCGCGACGGCCTGCAGAACGAAGCGGCGCCCGTTACCCTGCAAGACAAGATTACCCTGATCGATCAGCTCACGGCGGCCGGGATCAAGCAGATCGAAGCGGGCAGTTTCGTCTCTCCCAAATGGGTTCCGCAAATGGCGGACAGCAGCGCCGTATTTGCCGGTATTGAACGGCGATCCGGGGTTACCTATTCGGCGCTCACGCCTAATATGAAGGGTTTGGAAGCAGCCCTGGAGGCGGGCGTGGATGAGGTGGCCGTATTCGGCGCCGCGTCGGAAAGTTTCTCGCAAAAAAATATCAACTGCAGCATTGTGGAAAGCATTGAACGCTTTGCACCGATTATGGCGGCGGCCGCAGAGCACAAATTGCGAGTACGGGGCTATGTCTCGTGCGTGGTGGGTTGCCCCTATGAGGGCGAAATCGACGCCGCCAGGGTTGCCGAGGTGTCTAGAATGCTGATGGACATGGGCTGCTATGAAATTTCGTTAGGTGATACCGTGGGTGTTGGCACGCCGCACAAAGTGCAGCGCATGCTTGCTAGCGTCAGCCAGGTGGTACCAATTGACAAGTTGGCCGCGCACTTCCATGACACCTATGGCCAGGCGTTGGCTAATATTTATGCTGCGCTGGAGATGGGGGTGGCCGTGATCGACAGTGCCGTCGCCGGGCTGGGCGGATGCCCGTACGCCAGGGGCGCGTCGGGTAATGTGGCGACCGAGGATGTACTGTATATGCTCAATGGGCTAGGTATTGACACCGGCGTGGATATCAATAAAGCCATTGCAGCGGGCGATACTATCGCACAGGCACTGGGACGTCCGTCCCGCGCCAAAGTTGCGCTGGCGGGCTACCGTGCGTAATTACGCACGTTGTTGCATAGTGACTGGAGGCCTCCGGCTTTGCCCGGGCGCTGCACGACATAGCTCGCAGATTGACTGCATGGGCATATTTACTTAGGAGTTAAACCGTGAATCTCAAAGACAAAGTTGCCGTCATCAGCGGTGGCGCATCGGGGTTGGGGCGTGCAGCAGCACAGTCGCTGATCGAGCGAGGCGTCAAAGTGGCACTGTTTGATCTGAACGACGAGGCGGGGCAGGCGGCGATGGAGCAGTTGGGTGAACAGAATACGCTGTTTGCCCGCGTCGATGTCGCCGATTCCGAGTCAGTTGCAAGCGGCATTGATATGTTGATCGGGCGCTTTGGCGCACTGCATCTGTGTGTGAACTGTGCAGGCATTGCACCGCCGAACAAGACTCTCGATCGCAACGGCCAAGCCACGCCCCTGCAGCAGTTTGCGAAGGTGATCAATATCAACCTGGTCGGCACCTTTAACCTGGCGCGCCTGGCAGCGGAACAAATGGCCAAAAATGAACCGGCAGGCGAAGCCGGAGAGCGCGGTGTCATTATTAATACCGCTTCGGTCGCCGCCTATGAGGGGCAGATGGGGCAGTGCGCCTATGCCGCGAGCAAAGGCGGCGTAGTAAGCTTGACCTTGCCCATGGCCAGGGATCTTGCAAGCACCGGAATTCGCGTTAATACCATTGCACCCGGTATTATGGGAACACCCATGTTACTGGCCATGCCCGACAATGTGCAGGAGAGTTTAGTAGCGAATATCCAATTCCCCAAGCGCATGGGGCTACCGCAGGAGTTTGGCGCCCTGGCCGCGCACATCGCAGAGAACGCCTACCTGAATGGTGAGACTATCCGTCTTGATGGCGGGATACGCATGCAACCGCGCTGATGCTGCAATGGCTAGCGAGGCAACAATGAGCCGCGACAAATATTAACTTCAGGCAAAAAATCCCTTGAAATATTCTGACTATAGACCGTTCGGAACACGCAGGCATGCCTGTATTGCGTGCACTGATTGATACTAAAATAATTTGGAGTAAGTTCTTATGGCCCATATCCAACCGCTGACACGTGATGACATAAATGATGCAGAACTGCTATCGATGCTGGATCGTTACCAGCAAATTCGCGGTTTTGTTCCAAACAGTGTAAAGACCATGGCACGCCGGCCCAATATTGCAAAGAGTTTTGCGGCACTTAACCAGGCCATCCTCTACGAGGGTAGCGTCGACGAAGAGTTGAAGATGCTTGTTAGTCTGGTTTCCAGCCTCGCGGCGGGCTGCAGTTATTGTCAGTCGCATATGGCGAACCTGTCCAGCATCTTTAAGGCGTCGGACGAAAAAATTGCTGCGGTGTGGGAATTCGAAACCAGCGACTTATTCACCGCCGCCGAACGTGCCGCCCTCAGGCTGGCGATGAAAGCCGGTAACTTACCCAACGATGCCGGGCAGGAAGATTTCGACGAGCTAAAGAAGTATTTTGATGACGGCCAAATCGTTGAAATCGTTGCGTCGATTGCGCTGTTTGGCTATCTGAACCGCTGGAATGACACCCTTGCCACGCAGTTGGAAGAATTTCCTGCCGAAGTTGCCGAACGAACGGTCGGGCGCATGGGTTGGAGTGCGGGTAAGCATAGCTAGCGTGGTGCGCTGCACCGGCGAGTAGTAGTTCGCTATCAGCCAATGAGTGAGCTCTCTCTCAAGTTAGCCGGATTTTCGGCAAAACTGTATTGGCAGCTAGGCGAGTTAACGCTGACATCCATTACAGGTTACTTCCGGTTTTTAATGAGACCATCGACACCAATAAGTGGATGGGCAAGCTGGGTTTGGACTATGCCATTTCAGACGATCTGTTGACTTACATCACTAATTCGACCGGGTTCAAGTCTGCGCATATTCATTTACAACGATGCCAGAGCGTTGAAACTCGAACAGCAAACCGGCTCCATCGAAACCGGAAAGTCGGCCGATTTTACCGTGCTCTATACGCTGGATAGTGCCAGCGCGCTGCGTTTACGAAAACGCGCAGGCTCTATTAAGGCAGGCAAATCGGCAGACCTTATTGTACTGGATCAAAACCTGTTTGACGTTTCTGCCAGTAAGATTGCCGATACCAAAGTATTGGCAACATGGTTTGAAGGCAAGTTGGTGTATGAAGCAGAGGAGCTGTTTGAAGGCATACCTGTAAGCAACTAAAAGTATACTGGTGCAACAAATATTTGTCGTTAGCTATCCTGGAGATAGTCCTCTACCGCTTTGCAGCACATTGCAATCAACATGGGGGTTAACTGCTGTGCAGTTTCTGTGTCTTGCCGTGTATGTACCCAGCCCAGATAGGTAAAGCTTCGCGCCGCCATAAATAGCGGCAACCTGGCCAGCTTTTTTGCAGACAACGGCCGCTGTTGGCGATAGCCTTTTATCAGTGCATCGCGCGCAACCGCGTAATGTTTGTCTGTCTGGATAAAATACAGAGCGGTCGCTATCTCAAACAGATGCCAGCCAAAACCGGCGTCGTCAAAATCGATGATGTGAACGTTGTCGCCGTCCAACAGAAGATTTTCCGGCACAAAATCAGCGTGAATCAAGCTATAGTTGTCCGCCGATTTGTCCAGTGCATGCAATTCTTGCCGTACCTTTTCGCGCGCGCTATTGATCAGGTCGCGCTGCTCCGGGGAGAGTGCCTGCAGTTCCCAGAAGCGCCCCCAAAAGGGGTTTTCGCCTACCAGACCGTTGGCATCCCATGCGTGACGTTCAAAC
>JBBKXJ010000120.1:0-7488 GCA_037969395.1 Pseudomonadales bacterium | reverse complement strand
GCACCAAAACTAGCGACATCTGAGCGGTTTCTCCTTGGTTTATTGGCGTATTTTTTTTTGATGAAAACCGTCTTAAAAAGGTGGCCGTCATTATCAAACCTGCCACCATTGTTAACTTTCACAAAGCTTTGGTAAAACGAAAATACAGCAGACTATACTCAAATATAACAAAGAAAAAGCCTGGAAGGAAAGGGCAGGACCGAGCACTCATCGACTTCGTCGTTGAAATGAAAAAACGCAATCCCAGCTTTGGCTACGGCCGTATTGCCATGCAGATAGTCGAATGCTTTGGTTTTGAAATCAGTCG
Organism: Pseudomonadales bacterium; assembly: GCA_037969395.1. Lineage (GTDB taxonomy): Bacteria > Pseudomonadota > Gammaproteobacteria > Pseudomonadales > JAUIET01 > JBBKXJ01. The sequence goes on along the minus strand of JBBKXJ010000120.1, from coordinate 7,181 downwards.
CTTTGCCGTGGGTAGAATTCTGCGTAACGACAAGCATAAACTGCCTGCTGGCGATGGACCTTCCTGGCTAACCTTCATCGGACAGATGAAAGATAGTCTTTGGTCCGTAGATCTGTTTCGCTGTGAATCGATTGCGCTGAAATCGCATTGGGTCATGGTGATCATGGATCAGTTTAGTCGAAGGATTATTGGTTTTTCCGTGCATGCCGGCGATCCTGATGGCATTGTCTATTGTAGACTGTTTAATGAGATCGTTGCTGGCAATTGTCCACCCAAGTATTTAAGTTCGGACAACGACCCGTTGTTTCTCTTTCATCGATGGCAGGCAAATCTTCGTATACTGGAAGTCGATGAGATAAAAAGTATACCGGGCGTGCCCACTAGCCATCCATTCGTAGAATGCCTCATCGGCACCTGTAGGCGAGAGTGTGTAAACCGCTCACTATTTTGGAATGCGCGCGATCTACAGCGTAAGCTGTTTGGCTTTCAGAAATACTACAATGAGACCAGGGTACATTCTTCATTAGCGATGACAACACCCAACAGCAAGGCTGATGAGTGTAACATCAGCAAAAATGTGGTTTCACTGCATGACTATCGATGGAGATCACATGCGAGCGAACTTTATCATCTACCGATCGCTGCCTAATTTAGTAAATCGCACAGCACAGGTTAAAACGCCCAACTAATCGATCCCACCCAGCGCGTATCGGCGCGATCGCCAAAAATTTCGCGCCCGCGAGAGTCAGTGCCAACTAATGCGATGCGCGCTTGCAGCGGGCCAATGGGTCTCGACACGCCGAGTTCGTAATGCTGGTAGTTGCGAGCAACAATCTCATCAACGCGGAGATAGGAGCCGGTAAGGTCCAGCGTAATTTGCAGCGGCAGGGGATATTGGTAACTCAGATCGACAAAACTGCTGGTTTTATCTCGTCCTAGCCAGTTTTCTTCGCTGCCAACTCGTAAGGTCCAACGGCCGACTACACTTAGACCAATCGACCATTGGGTCCAGTCGTAGTCAATGAAGTTGTTCTGTCCGGGGTATGTATAGCGAACAATGGTAGTATCGATTGTGACAAAGTCGTTGATACGGCCTTGATAGCCGACGAAATAATCCAACTCTATGTCGCGAGTATCGTTTCTGTTTTCGAATGCTACGCGACCGGCCCAAACACCGAGGTAAAACCCGCGCTCAAACTGGTACTCCAACGTAGCGTTGACTGCTGCCCCATTCGCGGTTTGCAGTATTCCCCGAAAGACGTAGTCAGTACCGATGTCAACATGGCCGTGCAAGCCCGCGGCAATTGCAGTTGGCGTGATTGCAAGCAAAAGAGCTGCGCTATAACTGGCGTGGCTCATCGCCGTTGTATTGCGGGTCCAGAGGATAGTGCGCGCAAAGGAGTGTCGCAGTGCGCTGCTTTTTGCAGTGTGTAAAGAAAACGATTATTGCTTGCGGGTGTCAAGGCCGCGCACGGTGAAGTCATTAGTGCGTGCAACAGCTCTTCCGCCTGCGTCGCAGGCCATACAGCACGCAGCAATGTGACCAGTCCGCTAGCACCAGCGGCGGCTACCGAGCTACCGTAGAAAAACTGGTAGCCGCCACCTGCCTGGGTACTCAAACGTTCGTCGTGAGCAAACCAGTTCGATCCAACCGCAATTTGCGAGCCATTGCTCAAGCCACCGACGGCATTGACTTCAGACATCGATGCTGGAAAATTCAACAGCCTGGATCGCGGGTTTGCGGCGGCGACGATAATCATTCCCTGCGTGTGTGCTGCTTGAATAAGCTCTGCCAACAACGGGTCATGCGGACCAGCTAGGCTTAGATTGAGCACATCTATGCCATCTTCAATTGCATGTTCTAGCGCTTTTGCCAGCGTGAACGAGGTGCAGCGGGTCGTGTCGCTATCGCTGGCGCAGGCGCCGTAGACGTAGATCGAAGCTTCGGGTGCCAGGCCAACTACGCCGACACCGTTGTTCGCGGCGGCGCCAATGACTCCAGTGACGGCAGTGCCGTGCAGTTGATCGCGCAAGTTGTCGGCGTTAACAAAATCGTATTGCCGTTCGATCTGGCCGGACAGATCGGGGTGCCGCGTGTCCACAGTGCTGTCGACCACACCTACCTTAACCCGCCTACCGCGCGTATGTTGGTGCAGGTCTTGCACCGTCGCGGCGTAATCTCCGTACTGCAAGTTGAATTTCGGATCGTTATAGGAGTTGTTGCCGAGCGCGACAAACGTATTCATCGCTTGTGCATTTGCTATCTGTGCATCGCGGCGTAGCGTTGCAAGCAACTGCGTCAAATCACTATTTTCGTCGACTGTAAACACAACGCAGTAGAGTTTTAGCGATTTTATCGGCCAGCCATCTAATTCACGAACAGCGTATTCTTTTTCCACTCGCTTGATGCGTGCGCGCAAGTGCAGCGGTACGGGCCAGGCGTCGCCGGTATGATAAACGTGGGTTGAGCCGGCCGCCGGGCGAGCATATGAGAAATGCTCCTGCTTAAAGGTCACCAGAAAATGCGAGCCTGCCTTATCAATATCCATAGGCGGTGTGTTCGCGCAGGACGTTACCAGTATTAGCACGGAAACAATGAGGAGTTTTAACACTATAGTGTCTCAGTTTAGTTCCACTTCAACATAGCGGGTCGCCGGATGTTCGCGTATACGTTTCGTATATGCGTCAATCTCCACGCCCTCAGGAAGCTGCAAACGATACACCCCTTTTTGGCTTGGGCCGTTCAGGAGTTTGACGTCTGTGTCCATTAGCAGTTGGCGCAACTCGCCTTCGGTTGTACTGGGTTGAAACATGACTTGCAGCACGGCGGCATCACTTTTTTCGGTGCTTGATAAGGTGACGTACTCTCTGTCATTGTCCAGGCGCGCGCCGAAGAAGCCCAGAAAGCCTGCAAATAATATCAGTGCTGCCATCTGCGGGATGTTAACGCGCCACTTTGGGGTATTCCTTGGTTGCTCTAGTTGCGTTTTGAGCCGTGCGAAATTTTGCTCTTTTTGCGCCAGCAGCTGTCGCATTGCTGACGGTTCGCGCTGCAACTGCTGGGCGATTTTAATTTCTTCCTGAAGTGCAAGTGTACACGCTTCGCATTGCGTTAGATGCGCATTGACTCGGTCCGTATCGTTTTCATGCAAGCTGCCGTTTAAATACCACGGCAACAGATTGTAGACGTAGTCATGTTCCTGGTTCATTGGTTTACGCCTCCAGCAGTGAGCGCAGCATGCGTCGCGCATAAAACATTCGCGTCTTAACGGTATTCTCGGGACAAGCGAGAATGTCGGCAATTTCCATATACGAGTAGCCGAAGTAATAACTCAATTCGACAACCGCGCTATGCTCGGGCGACAATTTCGTCATAACTTTCCTGATTTCCTGATCGCGTATTAGCTTTTCTATTGCACCATCATCAGTGACTTCGGCGACGGCATCCAGCGGCAGCAGCCTGCGTTGTTTCGCGCTGGCTTTAAGGCTTTTTTTGTAGGCTATGCCCAGCATCCAGGTCGAAACGGCGGAGTCACCACGAAAGCTACCGGCTTTATCCCAGACCACCATAAAAACATCGTTGATGATTTCGAGCGTCAGTTGGACATCGTGGGTATTACCCAATACGAAACGGCTCAATAATTTGTAGTACAGATCGTACAACTCACCAAGGGCGTCTTCGTCGCCCTTATCAATTCTCCGCAGTAATTCCAGGTCGCTTTGCATGGTCTTAAGACGCTTCCATCCTTTAGTGGGTTCCCATATTTGCAACAAAGGTTCAATAGAAAAGAAAAAAATCCAATGAACCTTTTCGATAGACGGCCGAACCTAATAATACCACTGCGACTAAGAGCGAGGCAGCCATGATGATCCCTGATAAATATTTTTTCCCAATTGCTGTGTTGTTACTGTGCCTGTCAGGTTGCAGTGATGATAATGACAGCGATGATGAACCTGTTCCTCCTCCCGCGGTTGATACCCCAGACGGTAGCACTTTTGTTGTGGCGTCGGTAAGTCCTGCAGACGCTGCCGAAGTAGAAGAACTGCCTGCAGCTATTGCGTTGACTTTTAACCGTGCTGTGTTTGCCGATACGCTGAGTGTCGATCAAGTCGCCCTGGTAGCCAGCGGTGGCGACAGCACATTTGTGGATGGCAACGAGGTCACTGTAATGCCGAGCGGTGTTAGTGTCAGCGATACGACTGCCACCATCGATTTGGCTGGCGTAACAGGCGGCGACGACAACTATCGCTTAACGCTGGATGGCGCCACTATTACCGATGCTGCCGGTGTGCTGCTCGACGGCGATGGTGATGGCAACGATGGTGGCGATTTTGTTAGCACATTCGCGGTTGCTACCCCCGTGGCTCCGGTAACGACTTTCAGCTTTATACAAGACAATGTCTTTACGCCTACTTGTGCAGTGAGTGGTTGTCATGCAGGCGCCAGTCCAGCGGCCGGTATGGACCTGTCAGCAGGGCAGGCATTCGCCAACATCGTTGGCGTCAACTCAGGTCAGGTGCCAACATTGCTGCGCGTCAATCCCGGAGATGCCGATAACAGTTACCTGGTGCAGAAAATCGAAGGTACAGCGACCGTTGGAGAGCGGATGCCAAGAGGCGGACCGCCATTAAGCAGCGAACTGATTCAAAACATTCGTGAATGGATTGATGCGGGTGCTGAAAATAACTAAGGGGGTAATCGCGATGAAAACGCTTTGGGCGTTACTGCCCCTATTAATTGCATCGATCGCTACCGCGGAACCTTATCTCGCAGTGCAAACCGGCTACAGCTGTGCGACCTGCCATACCAACCCGAGTGGCGGTGGTATGCGCAATGAGTTTGGAAATAACTACGCGCAAACCGAGTTACCAGCGCAATCGTTCGATGCAGGTTCCGGGCCGCTCTGGCAAGGTACGATATTCGATCGCTTTGCCGTCGGCGGCAACGCGCGCACCAGCGGCCGCCAGTTTGAATTTGAAGACCGCGACGACAACCTTAACTTCGATGTCGACCGTATCACCCTGTATCTTTCCGTAGATGTGAATAAGCATGTGAGCCTGTACGTGGATGAGCAGGTTGCACCCGGTGGATCGTTGAATCGAGAAGCCTGGGGCCGGGTGAGCCTGGATAATTGGTACCTGAAGGCGGGCAAGCTGTTTTTACCCTTCGGCTGGCGTTTGGAGGACGACACTGCGTTTGTTCGCCAGGTCAGCGGTATTAATTTTGCCAGCGGCGATAATGGCGTGGAGTTGGGGTTCGATTCCCGCCATTGGGAATTCCAGCTCGCGGCTACCAATGGTACCGCGGGCACCGCCGAAGTGGACGACGGTAAGCAATTCAGTTTCCTCGGCGCTTATCGCCATCAACTTTGGCGAATTGGAATTAGCGCTAATTCCAATAATACTGACAACGGCGAGCGTACAATGTACGGTGGATTCGGGGGCTTACGCACTGGCCCCGTGAGTTGGCTTGCCGAATACGATATTATTGAAGATGAGGACTTGGGCACGCGGCCCGACAGTGAACAAGCCATTGCCTTACTGGAGGCAAATATTAACTTCTTGCGCGGCCATAATTTGAAACTGACCGCCGAGGCAAATACCTACGAAGATGACAATGCAGACCAGGTCGAAGACCGTTTTCGTTATAGCGCCGTGTGGGAGTATTTCCCTTGGGTGTTTACGCAACTTCGCATTGGTGCGCGCACCAGCGACAGCGATGATGACGACGCTGCCCTTAATGGTGATGAGGTCTTTGTGCAGGCGCATATTTTCTTTTAATCGACAGATCCCGTTTTTCGCCGCCGCGCTTGCACTTGTCGCTTGCGCCCCTGCCGGTCGCCCGCCAACGTTACCCGTGGGGTCAAAATATTCAGGCAGCTGGTTTCGCCAAATTAACTCAGGCAGATAATGGAAATCTGCCATCTGCTCTCAAGCAACCGCCCTATTTCACTCATCGAACGCACTCATCCTGAGACTCCGATAGAGTTCAGCGCTGACCAGATGACGCCCAATGTGAGGTAACAGGCATCGTTTATCCGACTAACCGAGTAGCTCGTCTAATCGTATCTTCACCGATTCAAACGGCTCAACACAAAAAGTGTCGGCTCCAGAATAAACGCCTTGCGATTGCCAATTGCCCTCCACCAATCGATAGGTTTCCAGCGTTCTGTTTTTGGGGTGGATCAGCCATAAAAAACTTACACCAAAACGTGCATAAAGCGGCTTCTTAATGTTGCGATCAATACTTTCGGTGGAGGGCGAGTGTATCTCGCAGATCCAGTCAGGAACAATTGTAAACTTGTGTCCGTCGGGTATCGCCGGCATTGTCGTTTTTCGCCAGCCTGCCACGTCAGGGACAGTAACCTCTTCATCCAGTACGAAATGAACTTCGGGTTCCTGAAGTATCCACCAACCGCCGGGGCCGCCCCTCCCGCGCTGATAGGCTCCATGAATTTCTGAGCCGATGTTGGACGCAGCCAAAATATGTTTTCCGCTCGGCCGAGGTTGGGCGTACAACTGACCGTTGAGTATTTCCCCGGTCAATGATGCCGGCAGATTCACCAGATCCTCATACCGATTAAATTTGGGCAGCATTTGCATGGTTTTTTACCTTTGCTCTATCGATACCGACTCGCTTCAGGCGAGCAGATCATTGTCAAAAACATGTTCGCGCGTTGGCGGCCTTAGCGTGGTGTGTAATGTTGATGCCACATGGTGTCATGTCAAGCGTTTTTATCCAGCCTGCTATTAGTGGACACGCCATTTAGCGACTGGTTGTACCTCAAACACTTCCGGGCTGCTATGAGCGTGGGCGCCGCGTTGGCGGATTAGATTGGCATAGACGTCGATGTATTCGAATTCCGCTGGTCGTTTTTCCGCTTTTTTCAGAACGCTCAGAAACGCAGTTTTTCAGCCTCGGTTTCGAGAAGGCCCGGTCATTGGAGGGTCAGGCTGGATTCTGAGCACTCCCGCCGTTGCGCAACGCAGCCGTTGTCCAACAGCGCTGGATTTCAAAGTGCCCTGCCCTATATCGAGCGCTGCAATTGCTTGAACTGTCCCTCGATATGCGCCTTTTCCTGCTTCAGCAGCGTGTTTTCGTCCCGTAAGGCGTCCATACGGCCTTCTGCTTTTTCGCTGGCGGCGGTTACCGCCAGGAACTTGGCCTGCGCCGCCGCGAG
>JBBKXJ010000119.1:0-3888 GCA_037969395.1 Pseudomonadales bacterium | reverse complement strand
AATCCTATTGATGAAATCTAGCAAGGCAATCAACCCGAACAACCCGAAACTTTTATCGTTTGCAGTTTGGCGAACCACATGCGCCAAACCGATAACCATATTTCTGGGGTCTTGCTTTTTGCTTTACAGCATCTAGGGTCAGGACTCGATAATAGCCTTATGCTGAATTGTACTTATTAAATGCTCATCGAAGCCACGGAGGTCTGAATAGGGTGAGAATTTTCGGGACCTTCCCTGGCAGGGATGCCAGGGATAGAGCCTCCAGGGATGGATTCACGGCGTGTCCCGGAAATTTTCACTCTGTTAAAAAATGGGGTCAGATCGCTTTATTTTTGATCAGTAACCAATTAGCAAGACGCTTCTCAGGGAAAAGGTATTGCGGGGAAAAATTGCCAGGGTCAGGTTTTGCTTTTTGCCTATTCCACGCAAGCGCAAGTCGGATAATCAGCACGGCAAAAAAACAAGACCTGACACTATCTCCCCTATCTCCCTTACTTGACACTATCTCCCTTGCTGCACGATATCTAACTGGTGGCTGACACCACCTTAACGCCATAGTGTGGTATATTTTTATCCGCACTGAGTATTTCCAACCCTTCAGCCTGTGCCTGAGCAATCAGCATTCGATCAAAAGGGTCATTGTGTAAGTCAGGTAATGCACCGGCAGACTGACCGTGAAATAGACTGATTGGTAGCTTGGAAAACCCCTCTTCCTCAACAATGCCGTCCATGTCATGCGGGGCGCTCAGTTTGCCGATTGCCATCTTGATGGCAATTTCCCACGTAGTCGCTGCGCTCACATAGCAAACATTGTCCGGCTCTGCGATAAGCTGCCGGCATTTTTTACCCAGCTTGTTGTCATCACGCAGCCACCATAAAAGAGTATGCGTGTCGAGCAAAAAACGTCTCACATGTCACCTTCGAACGCTTTGACTATCATCTCCGGTGTTTGATCGAAGTCCTTTGATATGCGTATCTGCCCTTTTAACCTACCTGGTTTCCTTGGTTTTTTACTGTCTTTGTGTGGACATAAGTCAAGATAGGGTTTGCCAGACTTGGCAATAACAATTTTTTTACCTTGCCATGCTTTGGCGCCTAGTTCAGACAATTTTGATTTCGCTTCGTGCATATTGATCTGGATTTTTTCCATTATAAACCTCTAAGGCTTAGCTAGACTTAGCTAAGTATAATGTTGGCACCGTTTTTTTTCAAGCGCACTCTTGGGGTCAGGCCCAATGACACTTCATTAGGCCCAATCGGAGCTACGGAGAGCTGAATCGAGGTAGGATTTACGAGACCTGCCCAAGCGTGAATGCCAGGGATAGAGCGTCCAGAGATGAATGGCACTTAGCTAAGCCTGAGGGTCACGAGTCCCGTAGGCTAAACGATTGTGAGTAAAAGGGGTCAAGTAAAAGGGGTCAAAGTAAAAGGGGTCAGGTATTGATAATACATAATTTGTTAATCATTCTGCTCACATGCATCGGCCGCTACAAATTAAATTCGAAGATGCCTTTCACCACATGATGAACCGCAGCCGTGCGCACGTTACAAATTACAGGCTGCGCTTGAGTTTTGTGATGCGCATGGCCCACCCTACGTAATTATGCAATTATTGCCCTTATAGGAAGAAAATATGGAATCCCGAATTAGCATGATTACGTTGGGTGTCTCTGACCTTGAGAAATCGACAGCGTTTTATCAGCATGGTCTTGGCTTCCCGAAGATGGATTCACCGCCCGAAGTGGCGTTCTTCACATTGAACGGTACCTGGCTGGGATTGTATTCACGAGAGGCACTTGCAGAAGATGCGACAATCTCGGCGGAGGGCTCGAGTTTCGCCGGAATAACGCTAGCGCACAATGTCAAAACCGAGTCGGAAGTAGAGTGCGTTATTAACCAGGCAGTTGCTGCCGGCGCAACACTCGTCAAGCCGCCACAAAAAGTATTCTGGGGTGGTTTTTCAGGTTACTTTAAAGACCTCGATGGATATCTTTGGGAAGTCGCTCATAATCCTCATTTTTGGGTTGGCCCCGAATGCGACAATGCATAATAAGGCGATGAACCGTCGTTAGGCATCAAGATGCGCATGGCAGAAACTCAATTCGTTGAGCTGGATACGCTTAAAAACTGGTTCACTGACAAGAACGCCTGCTATAGCTGGGGTGGTCCGCGCGTTCGATTTCCTTTTACTAGTGAAACGTTTCTCGAAGACATTGAATGGCAGAAAATACCAACTTATTCACTATTATCCACCGCAGGCGAATTGGCTGGATTCGGCCAGTATTATGAAAAGTCGGGTCGATGCCATCTGGCAAGACTCGCGATATCGCCAAGCCAGCGAGGGCGCGGCTTCGGCCAAGGATTTTTAGCCGAACTTATGAAAATTGGTATGGCGGAGTTTAAAACCGGAGAGTGCTCACTATTCGTTTTAGACTACAACAACGGTGCGGTGCAGTGCTATCGCGCACTGGGGTTTAGCAAAACTGAATATCCTCCCAACCATGAAACTTATCAGAATGTAGACTTTATGGTGTACCGCCAAAATGCGTAACGTGTGCGTTGAGCCGGGAAAGGAAGAGAGGTAACGTTGGCTAATCACCGCCGTATTCAGGGGAAAGCATCAATGTTTAGATTCCGAATTCAACAAGCTGTTTTATCAGCGCTTCTCACTGTGGTGTTCGCCACCTCGGCACTAGCCGCAGAACGCACAATGGAAGTCGACGTAGCCGATGACCGCAAGACGTCCGTTTCAATTTATCAACCCGATACGGTGCAAGGTGTTCTGCTGTTTAGTCACGGCCTGGGCGGCAACCCCGATCACTTCAAACCGTTACTAAGAAGCTTCGAGCAAGATGGCTGGCTGGTTATTGCCCCTCTCCATGTAGATTCCGAGCAGCACCCACGTCACGATGAATTTGATCGACGCGCAACATTCATAGCGCGCATTGCCGATTTCAAAGCGGCTGCCGAACTGGGTAACAAGCTTGCGCCGGGGCTACCACAGGTTGCCGTTGGGCACAGCTACGGCTCGCTGTTCGCCATGATGGCCGGCGGCGCAAAAACATTGGCGGGTGATTTAACCTCAACGGGCGTAAAAGCGGTGCTTGCCTTTTCAACGCCGGGCGTTATTAAAGGCCTGACCAGTGCTAAAAAGCTGGGCAAAGTTGCTATTCCGCTGATGATTATCACCGGCGACGCCGATGTTGTTCCCGGTCTTATCGCCGACCCCGCCGAACATCGTGCCGCATTCGACAGCGGCTCGGCCGATGCCGCCTATTTGATTGTCGTTGCCGGTGGAGAACACGAACTTAGCGTTGTAACTGAAGCGCCTGCCTACGCTGCCCTGCTGGCGGATGCTCGCCTGTTTTTATCAGCCTACGGCTTGGGCAATAAAGAGGCCAAGGCAAAGCTGGAGGCGTGTCCGCAGCAGCCTCCTCTCGCGATGGAATGCCGCTAGCGGCGTACTCGGAATGGGGAGATGGTTATGTGGTGGCGCTGAAGTGGCATCGTCTCTGATAAACGCAGGGCTAATCGACAGCGTAGTTGTTAAGCTTTATGCCGTTATATTCGGTTCCGGCATTTCGCTGTGTACTAATGTTACTCGATATGTGGGGCTTGAGCTGAAGGAAACCAAAGTTTATGGCTGTGGAATCTTTTTACTTCGCTACGTTGTCCGTCGCTGTAGCGGTGTCGCGTTAATGCTAGCTGATTGATGCCATAGTATTAAGGGCCCGCACAGCGCACCCTACGGTGAGAGTTTTAGTTGACGTCGGTGCGCAGTGCCAGCGTTGCTGTGTCTCGATACGGCGGCAGTTTCTTGTCGACCAACGCGATAAAATTCTGAATTTTGCGGGCTGGAACCGACGTCGAATCACCGATATTGACGTA
>JBBKXJ010000118.1:0-28151 GCA_037969395.1 Pseudomonadales bacterium | reverse complement strand
TGCAGCAGAGTGTGACCTGCCGGTGACCGAGACGTTAGCGCGTAATGTACTGGTACTGCCAACCGGGCTGGCAGTCAGTAGCGCAGACGTCAGCCTACTGACTAATCGCATCGCAACGGTGGTTCAGCAGGCCGACAGAGTGAGAGTTGCGCTGGCGCGCTGCCAGGACCCACGCATAACAATTTTTGCCGCCGAGTAGGTAGTGTATATCGGACATTACACTAGATGACAAGCTCTATCCCTATTGCGGCTGAGTGCTTGCCTAACGAAGAGGAGGTGCAATCCTACCAACGACGTGGCTGGTTTGTGTGCCCGCAGATATTTCCGGAGCAGCTGCTCGACAGCACACGGTTATCGATTGAAGCGCACCACCGGGGACATCGTGATCGCCGCCTGCCTGTCACCTCCGGGTTCTGTGACTGGCGCCCTGGCGATGGTAACGGCGTACGCAACAACGAGTTTTGTTCGTTGCAGAACGACGGCGTGCGCGCGCTGGCCCAGCAGACCATTCTCGGTGCAATTGCGGCACGTCTGGCGCGCAGCACTGCGATCCGGCTGTTCGACGATCAGGCGATTTACAAGCCGACAAATTCCGCGGCAGCCAATACCGCCGTTGGTTGGCATACCGACCACTCCTACTGGTCGACCTGCAGCTCGCAGCGCATGTTGACCGCCTGGATTCCGTTGCAGGATTCTGACGCCGACAATGGCACGCTGTATGTTGTTGATGGCAGTCATCGCTGGCCGCAGTGCGAACATGTGCGCGACTTCAATGATCCTGATCTGGCTCATTTGGCTGAGCGCATTGGTCGCGCTATACCTGCGCAAGCTATCATCTCGCTGCGACTACAAAAGGGGCAAGTGAGTTTCCACCATATGCGCACCCTGCACGCCAGCGGGCCAAATCATTCCGCCGATGCCCGTATTGCAGTCGCGGTGCATTTGCAGGACAGTGCCAACCACTATCAATTCTGCTCAGCTGCAGACGGCACGCCTATCGTACTGCCGCACGACAAGCTGTGCCGGCGCGATGCCGAAGGGCAGCCCGATTACTCAGACCCTGCGATCTTTCCGCTGCTATGGCCACAGCCGGAGCAAGTCTAACGTGGTAGCTGAGGCGACTAAAATTCTGCGTGCGGATGATGCCGGGTGGGATGCCTGGCTAGCGCGTGCGCCGCACGACTTCTATCACAGTGCCGCCTATCACGCCTTCGCCCAGCGTATGGGTGAGGGCAGTGCATATCTTGCTGTGTACGGCACGCCGCAACAGTTTCTGGCCTGGCCCTACCTGGTAAACGCTGTCAGTGGCTCGGACAGAAAGGATGCCAGTTCGGTGTATGGTTATGCCGGCCCTGTTGGCATCGGTCTCAAGGATACGGAATTTCGTGCCCGAGCGTGGGATGCAATGCGCGCGGCGTGGGCGCAACAGCGGCTGGTGTCGCTGTTCACTCGCTTCCATCCAATACTCGACAACCAGCGCTATTGCGAGAATATGCACGCGCTAGCCGGCCCGCATGGCGACGAGCTACTGAGTCCTGGCCGCAGTGTGTCACTAGACCTGTCGCTCGGCCGCGAGCAGCGGCGCCGCGCCTACCCAAAAATATTGCGCCAGGAAATTCAGGCGGCCGAGCGAGCGGGACTAGCGGTAGAGCTTGATGAGGGTTGGATCCGGTATGCCGCTTTTGCCGACCTGTATCGCGCAACCATGTTGAAAAATAACGCGCAGCAGCGCTACCTGTTCTCTGCACAATATTTCGACCAGCTGCGCGCCGCGCTGGCGAGTGATGCACATCTGGCGGTGGTGCAGCAAAACGGCGAGCTGGTAGCGGCCCTGCTGTTTACCGTGCACGGCCACATTGCCCAGGCGCACCTCACCGGTGTCAACCCGGCGTTTCGTTCGCTTTCGCCCCTCAAGTGCTTATTGGAAGGGGTAGCGGATATCGCCTGCGACCTGGGCGCAACACTGTTACATCTTGGAGCGGGGCGTGGCGGCAAGGAAGATTCGCTGTACAAATTTAAAAGCCGCTTCTCCTTGCTGCGCCACAACTTTGTTATTGGTCGCTGGGTGCTGGATGCAACGGCTTATTACGCGCTGTCAGAAGAATGTGGCGTGGAGGAAGTTGCACAGGCCGAATTTTTCCCGGCCTATCGTCTGCTATCCCCCTCCAGCGAGATGCAGCCGTGAGCGGGCCCGCGCTTTGAGCCGACGCCAGCTGGCTGCAATTCCGACAGCGGGTGATGGCCTGTCAATGCATGGTAATTTTCTGGCGCTAATGACCGGTCGCCTGTTTGCCGCACTATCTCTGTGGCTGGCGCTGATCGTAGTTGCCAAACTCTCCGACCCGGCTACCGTTGGTATCTATGCATTGGCGCAGGCTATTTGTCTGCCAATTACTGAAATTGCGCGCATGGGCCTGCGCCAGGCGCAGGCCAGCGACACGGCCGGCGAATACGAATTTGGTGACTACCTCGGTTTGCGCGTGCTCGCAACCGCCGCTGCACTGCTATTGATGATGACTGCCGGCCTCGGCGCAACGACGTCACCAACAGTGTTATTAGTGGTTGTTCTGTACGCGCTGACGCGCAGCATTGAGCTGCTCTCCGATATGATTCATGGCCTGTTTCAGGCGCAGGAACGTATGGACTTTATCGCGTACTCGCTGTGTTTGCTTGGCCCGCTGTCACTGGCATTGCTCACCTTCGGCTTCTGGCTAACAGGCTCTCTGGTGGTGGCTATCAGCGGCCAGGTGGCGGCGCACCTGCTGGTGCTGCTTTGCTTCGATGTGCGCGTTGGCCGCCGCCGTGCGCGGCTCGAACCGGCGGCAAGTTTCTGGCCGCAGTGGAATATGTCGGCGCTGCGCAAGCTGACCGTGCTTGCTCTGCCTTTGACTTTCGCCACGGTGTTGGTAATGTTCGCGCTGTATTTGCCGCGGCTGGTGATAGAGGAGTCGCTAGGCCTGGAGGCGCTGGGGTACTTTGCCGCCATCATGGCGCTGGCCATGGCGCCGGCTCGATTGATTCAGGCGCTTGGCACCGCGGCCAGCGTGCGTCTGGCACGCCATCATGCCGCTGGTGAGCGCGGCCCGTTTATGCTGCTGGTGGTAAAGATGATGCTCTGCGCCGGCGCTATAGGTGCAACCGGTGTGGTGCTGGTCGCCCTGTTTGGCGAACAGATCTTACGGCTGGTCTACACCGCAGAGTATGCGGGCTACGCCAACGTACTGCTGTGGGTTGTGGTAGCGGCCACTATTCGCTTCATGGCCGAGGTGCTGCAGTTTGGTATGATCGCGGCACGACGCTTCTGGTGGCTAACGTTACAGTATAGCTGCGTTGCGCTGGCGGCTGCGCTGGCCTGCTTTAGCCTGATTCCCGACCACGGCCTGGACGGCGCTGCACTGGCGCTGGTAATTATTTTTTCAGTTCAGTTCGTCGTCATCCTGCTGGGCCTGCTGCGCAATCTGCCGGCCAACATTCGGCTGGAAGCAATAGCGTGAAACTGTCGGTATCGATTGTGACCTTTCAGGAGGTCGACTATATTCGCCAAACCCTGGAGAGTGTGCTGCAACAGCAAACCAATTTCCCGTTTGAAGTTGTGGTCGGTGACGATGCGTCGACTGACGGCACGCGCGAGGTATTGCAAGATATTCGTGCCCAATGGCCCGACAAAGTTCGCCTGCTACTGCCGGAGCAGAACTACGGTGACTACGGGCTTTCAAATTTTATGGCTACGGTTGATGCCTGCCGCGGTGACTACATTGCCTTTCTGGACGGCGACGATTTTTGGACCAGCAGCGACAAACTGCAGCGGCAGGTTGATTTTCTCGACGCTCACCCGGAGTGTACAATTTGCGGTCATAGAATTGACCACGTCAGCGATAGTGGCGACCGCGAGCTTTCCCGCCGGCCGGCGCCAGGTAGTCGTGTGTACGCTATCGAGGAACTGTTGCTAGACAACTTTATACACAAAATTTCGACCGTGGCGCGTCGCAGCGCTATTGCGACATTGCCCGACTGGTATCGTACTACCCGCATCGCTTCGGCAGACTGGGTATTTAACGTGTTGGTAGGGCGGGGTGGACGCGTTGGCTTCGTCGATGAGAGTATGGCGGTGCATCGCCTGCGGCAAGGCAACCTGTCGCAGCAATACGGTATGCCGCGCATGCTTGCCGATCGATTAGCAGCGTTCAACGAGCTGCGGCAGTATTTTCCCGAGCACGGCAAAACCCTGCGCCAGGCGCAGCGACGCGTGCGCTGTAAGCTGCGCATTGCCCGTCTGGGATCGCAACCGTATGCATTTGCACGCTGGCTGTATGGCCTCAACAACCGGCCTTGAATAACAACCCAAAAATATAATCATGAAGATTCTCCGAGCGATAAGCATTGAGCACACCTGAAGCCGCGGCGCGGCCGGCGCAGTTAGCGTCGCGTGGTGCCGTACACGGTCTCATATCGACCACCACGGCCGCTGTTGTGCAAGGCCTGGGACAGTTACTGGTGCTGGCGATATTGGCGCGCTACGTGAGTAAGACCGATTTTGGTTTGGTCACGGCGACGCTGGTGGTGATCGGCCTTGGCAGGCAGTTGGCAGAAGCGCTGGTGCTGCCGGCACTGGTGCAGCGCAATAATCTAACGCCACGTGATCGCGGTACTGCTGCCACTCTGTCATGGCTGTTTAGCCTGGTCGCGGTTGGGCTACTGTGGCTTGGCGCCGGCAGCATCGCGCAGCTGTTCAATGAGCCTGCCATCATCCCCATTATTAAAGTCATGGCGCTGGTATTTGTGCTGCAGTCGCCGCTGTTTGTCGCCGAGGGGCTGATTCAACGCGACTTTGGCTTCGGCCGCCTTGCCAGCGCCGAAGTGCTGTCGTTCCTGCTGGGCTACACCGTGGTGGGGGTCACGCTGGCGCTGCTCGGTGCCGGCGTGTGGGCACTCGTTTGGGCCTACGTGGCGCAGGTGTTAGTGAAAACGCTGCTGCTGGTATGGCACCGGCCGGACGCGCTGAAGTTGGCGTTTGACCCGGCGTCGGCGCGCGCTACGCTCAATCTGGCAGGCGGGTTTGGCACTTCCAAACTGCTGAATTACGCGGCCTTGCAGGGCGACTATGCGGTGGTGGCGGCCACCATGAGCGCGGCGGCCGTGGGCGTGTATGGCCGCGCCTATCAACTCGTTAGCCTGCCGGTCATGCTGCTCGGCATGGCGCTGGACCGAGTGCTGTTTCCGGCCTATGCACGGCTGCAAAATGACCGACCGCGGGCAGCAGCGCATTACCGTCATTCAGTTGTGTTGAGTGCCATGCTGATTGCGCCGGTTACCGTGCTATTTGTGTTGCTGGCCCCGGAGATTGTGCGTTTTCTGCTGGGGCCTGACTGGTCAGAAACTATTGTACCGCTGCAAATTTTGGCGGCCAGCCTGTTGTTTCGTATGGGCTATAAGCTGATTGACCCATTGACCAAAGGACTGGGAGTGGTGTACCGCCGCGCCTGGCGCGTGGCGGTGTACGCGACCGCCGTTGTGCTGTGCGCGCTGGCGGGCTCGCCCTGGGGTTTGGCAGGCGTCGCCGTTGGTGTTTCGGTTGCCATTGCCATCAATTTTTTATTGGTGGCGCAGCTGGCGTTGCAACTGCTAAACATAAGCTGGCGTGACTATGCGGCCATGCACGCACGCGGTGTTGGTCTGGCAATTTGTCTGCTGCCGTTTGCGTGGGGGGCTGTTAGCGGTTTGCGCTATCTCGGGGCCGGCCATTTCACCATAATCTGCTGCGTGTTCGCACTGGTGGGGACGGGCTTGCTGCTCGCCGCCGTGCTGCGTCCCGACCTGGTACTTGGCCCCGATGTGCAGTGGCTGACCCGGCTGGTTGGCAGCTCGCTCGCACCAGCCGATAAGGACAAGATTGATCAGTTCCGGCAGCCCGGTATGGTCGTTGAATTCGCATTTGGTGTCGCCGACCAGCCAGCGCTACAGCACGCCCTGCGAGCTGCGTTGCGCCGCGAACTCGCTGAGCAGCAGATTCCCGTGCGCTGTGAAAAACCTGCCGACACTGTTCGCCTGAATCAGCTGCGAGCGGCAGGCAAGACGTTATTGCGGGCGCCACGACTGGCGTTGCATGACGCGCTGATTATCTTCTCGGCGGTGCGGCAGAACAATAGCAATGGCAGCAAGCGCATTGTCAGTTGGCTGGCGCTGGCGCAAAGATTATCGCTGGCATTGTCTTCGTCTTCGGTAACGCTACTGCAGCGCGGCGTACTGCAAGAGCTGCAGGCGCTTGACCGGCAGGGGGATATAGCGAGCATTGTTAAGTATATGCCGCAGGCACTAAACCAGGCGGCGCCCGATATTTTAGTGTGCTCACAGCAGTTAGAAGAGTCTGCCAGGCGTGTGCAGGCGGAGCTGGTTAAACAAGTAAATGGTCAACGTACAAATCATCAGCACGCTGATTCCCAGCTGCTGGTCATTGCAATCGAACAACTTGATAAGGAAACTGATGTTACCCACCGGGCACGAAAAATTGCGGCAGAAATTGCCACCCAATGGCGGGCAAAAAAAGATGCCAGCTGCGTCGCTTAAGCAAAATACCAGCCCAGCACTGACGCCGTTACATGCGCTGTTGCAGCGCCTGGACCAGCAACAGATAGCCTATTGTCAGTTCACCGGTAACTACCGTCTAAGTGATATGCTGCGCGGTGAAGCCGAGCTGAACATGCTGGTCGACAGGGGCAACACACAACAGCTGGCGCAGACGCTGAGTGACTGTGGCTTCAAACGCTTTAGCTCAGCTTCGCGGCATAATGATACTGCGGTGGAAGAATACCTCGCGCTGGATGCCGCCAGCGGTAAACTGGTGCACCTGAATGTATATTATCAGCTGCTTGGCGGCGCGCCGTTTTTAAAGGATTACCGGCTGCCATTGGAACAGCAGATACTTGCCAGCCGCGTCTATCGAGCGCGGGAAAACATTTACAGCATCGAGCCGCATATGGAAATGCTGCTGTTTATCTTGCGTTGTGCCTTAAGGGTGAGAGGCAGAGACAAGCTATACGAGCGTTTGAGTAAGCACTTTTTTGATAGCGCAACCCTGGCCGAGTTGCACTGGTTGCAATCCCGAACCGAGCCGCAAAAAGTGCAGCGACTGGCGGCTGCCATTTTCGGAGAGCAGGCGGCAGTCGCGTTAGCGCAATTGCTAACAACAGAGCAGCCCACACTGCGACAACTGCAAGAATTTCGCCGCAACGCTACTGCCACCCTGCGTTTGTACCGCACGTACTCGCCACTACAGGCACTCCTGCGCCGTAGCGGCAACGCAATGCGCTGGCGTTGCGCCAGCCTGCAGAGGCGTTATCTGGCAACGCCCGTACCGGTGCGGCGAGTCAGTGCTGGCGGTGGCTTGTTGATCGCTCTTATGGGCTGCGACGGCTCGGGTAAATCGACTCACCTGCACGCCGTGCAGCGCTGGCTGGGTAGCGAGATGGATATTCTACCCATCTACTTCGGCAGTGGCGACGGGCCGGCCTCGCTGCTGCGCTGGCCGCTGAAACTGGTAGCGGATACATTGCGTAAGTCGCCGAACTATCAGTCAAGCCGCTATAAAGTGGAAACCCCTTCCACAAATGTCGAAACTATCGACCCCGCAAGCAAGCGACGTGCTCCAACGCGTTCGCGAATGTTGGCCAAGGCGTTGTGGGCGTTGACGCTGAGCCTGGAGAAACGCGGTAAATTGCGCCGGGCGACGGCGGCACGCAATCGCGGCATGGTGGTAATTTGTGACCGCTATCCGCAAAATCAGGTGATGGGTTTTAACGACGGCCCCTTGCTAAACGCCTGGCAAAACCACTCCTCAGGTCTGCTGCGCGCGCTTGCGCGGTGGGAGGGTGCGCCCTACCGCGCGGCAGAGGCATACCCACCCGACCTGGTGATTAAACTGGATTTGACAGCCGAAGTAGCCGTGGCGCGCAAACCGGAGATGAGTCTCGAAGAGTGCAACAGGCGCATAGCCGTGATTGAGGGGTTGGCTTACCCCGCGGCTACGCAGACGCTGCTGCTGGACGCCACTGAGCCACTGGAAACGGTTTCGTTTAAACTAAAAGACAATATCTGGAGCAAATTTTAAACCGTCGTTGCACGGCGATTGTCCACAATGATATTAATGATGTAGATATTAACGCATTTAATTGTGACATAACTAACAAGGTTTGCCGTGCAAAATCCCTATACTCCTCTGTTGTGCTACACATATAAATGTCAATATAACGGGGAATTAACGCTAATGAACTCGCCCACTGGATTTTGTTTTTTCAGCCGCTTTATTTTAATAGCGGCTAGCGCGGTGTCTCTTCAGGCGTGGGCCGGCACGTATTACGTAAGCGTCAGCGGCGACGACGATAATCCTGGCTCTTTGGCCAAACCTTACGCATCGGTTAATCACGCACTGGAAACCCTTAAGCCTGGCGACACGCTGTATTTGCGCGGCGGCACCTATTTTGAGGAGGTAGAGGCTGAGATTAGCGGTACATCCGGTCAGCCCATCACCATCGCTGGCTATGAGGATGAGCAGGTAACGATTGATTCCGGCCCGCAGGAATTCCGTATCAAGGGCAATAGCGATTGGGAGTTGGTTAACGCAGGTCGCGGCGAATACCGCTCCAGAAGCAGCTGCGAAGACAAATCCGTATTTGCTTACCTTACCGACATCGCCGGCTACAAAAATGAGCGCGTCGTACTGGTGCCATATGAAGACGTCAATCATTTTCGCGCCACTACAGACAGCTACGGCGGCAGCAACAGCGACTTTTACGTTGGTCCAGGCGTTATGGAAATCGCTGGTCGCTGTCATATTCGACTGGCGAAAACCGGCGCGCTGCGTGACGCCGAGGCGCGCTACGGAAAAGTTATCGGCGGCGAAAATGCTAACCCTGGCGATTATGGTATCGTTATGTCGCAGGCGACCAGCACGCTGAAGGTAAGCGGCGCCTACTTGACGTTTAAAGACATTACCTTTAATCAGGCCAAACGCACCATCATCCTTGAGGCTGGCGCGCAGTATGTGCGCTTCGACGGCATCACTGCGTGGCTGGGCGCCAGCACAATACAAACCTACAGTTCGCAGGTACATCATATTACCGTCACCGGCTCGCGAATTCTTGGCGATGCGCCGCGCTGGATCTACTGGAGCGATATGAAAAACGCGCCTAAGGTAGCCAACCAGTTGCGTAGTACTTCCATCAATCTGAAGGGCGGTACCCACGACTGGACTATTGAGCGCAGCCTGGTACGCGGCTCCGGTCAGGATCTGATCGGCACCAACAACGGCGAGCACGGTATTTTCGTGCACCACAATCGCATTGAAAATTGTGGCGATGACGCCTTCGAGATTGAGGGCAAGGCAGAAGATGGCGGCCGCGACGATATCGGCCATATTCAGATTTACGAGAATTACATCAGCAATTGCCTGGTTGCCGTAGCGGTAGGGCAGGATACCAGCAACATGACCGGCCCCCTGTTGTTTTACCGCAACGTGGTTGCCATGCTGCGTGATCACCCGGTGAATCGTAAGGTTGGTATTAACACCTGGAACGGTGGCGATCAGTTCGGTTATCACGGTTTGTTCAAACAAGCCGGCAGAGACTATGCGGCGCGCAACGTACACTACTATAACAATACGCTAGTGATGTTAAATGCCAGCAAGGGGGTCACGCCGACACCAACCAATCCCGACGGCAGCACCTTTGCTAATAACATTATCGCTATGGTGAATAATGCGGCGGTGGATGAATTTAATATCGGTAGCGACCAGCTCATCGATGGCAACTTGTACTGGAAGATAAATGCACTCGACGGGGAACCACTGGTAGACGGTAAAGAGAGTGTCGAAGAGCTGGAGATAGTAGAGCAAAGCAGTATTAGCACTGCGTCAAAAGGCGGCAGTGATCCCCGTTTTTCCGGTTTCTCGGCGAGCCTCATCGACGATCAATCGGCCAGCCGCTGGTCGTTAAACGCCAGCTCGGAAGCCTTGGGGCCAGCAAGCTTTATGCTTGCCAGCGACAGCCCGGCGCGCGGTTCTGCTGTACCGGTAACCTGCAGAAAGGTGGGCAATTCTGACCAACAGGGACGCCCGCTGTGCAACAATGGTGAGTTGCCCAACTCGCAACCGGGTGCCGATATCGGCGCGATTCCAGCGCAGGCCAGGGTTAGCGACTACCGCGCGTTTCCGTTTGTATTCGGCGCGACGCCGGAGTCAGAGCCGGCTGGCCCGGTCAACCAGCCTATTGCGCCGCCAGCGGCGCCCGTATTGAAGGTAAGTGCGCTCTGAGCGCGGGTTCAATACGCGCCGTTAGATCGTTGCGCGGCGTAAACGCCGGGGCTATTTAGCCCATTGGCGACTACGCCCACAACAGCGACGTTGGTATCGCGCAACTTTTCCAGTCCCGCCTTGATTTGCTCCATCGGCGTGCTGCCTGCCCGTGCTACAAAAATAGCAGCATCGACCTTACTGGCGATGACGGTCGCATCGCTAATCGGCAATACGGGCGGGCAGTCCAGTATTACCAGATCATAGTCATGCCGCAGCTGCATTATCAGTGCCGTAAACGCGGGTGAAGACAGCAGCTCCAACGGGTTGGAAGACACCGTGCCCGCGGTAATGAATTGTATTTTGTCGGATTCGGGGTAGACGATGCAGTCTTCAAGCCTGGCGTCATTGGTCAGCAGATCTGAAATACCCGGCATATCGGCGGGTATTTTAAGGCGGGCGCCTAACGTCGGACGGCGCAGGTCGCATTCCACCAGTAGCACCTGATCCAGTTGGCCGAAGGCGTATGCAAGGTTAAGCGCAGTGACTGATTTTCCTTCACCACTGACGGCCGAAGTCACCATCAGCATCTTGTGCGGTTTAAACTGGGCGCTTAGCGTAATGCCGGTGCGAATCGTGCGAATGGCTTCCTTGAAACTGGAGCTGTCAAAGTTGATGTCAGTGTCGAGAAAGGTGCGGCCCAACTCAAGTGGCCCGTTGTTTTTGCCTTTTAATTTTGGAATCGCGCCAAGCAACGGCAGCTGCAAACTGCGTTCGACGTCGTCGCTGCTTTTCAGTGTGTTGTCGAACGACTCGCGCACAAATGCGATCAACACTCCCAGCACAAGCGTGCCCAGCAACGCCATTACGATGGTCAGCGGTTTGTTTGGTCTGACCGGCTCAAGCGGGGCGACCGCCGGGGAGATTACGCGCGCATTGGCATACTGCAGGCCACCGGTTTCTGCGGTCTCCTGCATACGGTTATAGAAAATATCATACAGTTGGCGGTTGGTTTGTACCTCCCGCTGCAGGTTCAATAATTCAGATTCCTTACGACCTGTCAGATGATACTGCTTCTTCGCTTCTTCTATAGACGCCCGCAACGCCTGCTCTTCCGCCTGCGCCATGGCGTATTGCTTTTTAACTCCTTCGATCACGATGTATATTTGCCGCCGCAAGTTGCCGCGTGCGGTTTTAAATTCCGCTTCGGCGGTCAAAAATTTCGGGTGTTTTGGGCCGTAGGTTTTACCGACTTCTGCGATGGCGCGCCGTGAGGTCGCCTTTTGCTCCTTAAAGCGCTGCACCAGGGCATTGTTCGCCACGGCAGGTATGGATTCCAGCTGCTCCGAATCCGCTGTTTTCATCTGCTCAATCTGCTGCGCAGCGCTGCGCGCAACCTGCAGCTCGCGCTGAGCTTCGACCAGCCGGGAAGTAAGCTCATTGAGATTCTTGCTGGACAGCGACTGTAGTCCCTCAGCGTCGAATACCTGTTCGCGCTCGCGGAATTCCTGCAAGGCTGATTCAGATTTTTGCAGTTTGGATTTTACGTCCTGCAGGCGTCCAGACATCCAGTCGGTTGCAGACTTACTAAAGTCAAGTCGGGTCTCCAGCATGTCGGCAATATAGGTGCGCGCATGGGCATTGGCGATGCTGGCTGCGAGTTGCGGATCATGTGCCGCGAAAGTTACTGCGACCAATCGGGTTTTATCGATGGGTGCTACGTCAAGCCGCTGTAAATAGGCACCTACAGCGCGCTGCCGCGCTGCGGCGTTTGCCGCAGTCTGCGAGGCGTCGTGGCTGCCACCCAATGCTTCGAATTCCGGGCTTTCCAATAACGCCAATTGGTCGATAACTTTGCTGGCGACGGTGGATGAGCTAAGCAACTCGAACTGGGTTTCGTAATACTCATCGGCATTACTATCCGGTGAGTACACCTCTTCAATCGAAACCACCTTGGCTGCGCCTGACTCGATCAGTAAGGTTGCACTGGCCTCATACACCGGCTGCACGTTAAACACCCACAGTGCGGCCAGCAGGCTGATCCCCAGCGCGAAGGCAACAATTTTAAATTTCTCACGGCTGACCACTTGCCAGTATTGACGCAGATCAATTTCTGCTGTGGCCCCCCAGTGTTTATCCACCTGCATCATGCTGTGATTTAAGCTTGACATTGCGCTAGAAAAAACTTCTGCGCACGGTGATCACATCGCCCGGATAAACAGGCTCGTCAGGTCTAAGCGTGAGTTCCAGCTTGCCGCCAGCGGCAGAGCGCAGCACGTTAACCTTGTGCTTTGATGCCCGCTCGGTCAGCCCGCCCGCGACGCTAATGGCCTGTTCCAGGGTGAGGCCCGGGCGATACGGATAACCCCCGGGTCGCTCGACTTCGCCGTTCAGATAAAACGGCCGAAACTCCTTGATTGATACGGTAACTTCAGGGTCACGCAAATAAGGCCCTTTCAAGCCGCCGGTAATAAGCTGTTCAAGCTCGACCACAGTCAGGCCCTGTGCTTTAATTTCGCCAAGGAATGGGTAGTTAAAGCTGCCGCTCTCGGCAAGAATAACGCCCATGCTAAGATCTTGCTCGCCATAGACCTTGACCATGATTTCGTCGCCCACGCCGAGCGTATAGGCCGCAGTTGGCGCTTTGGTCATATCTTCCTGGGCGCTGCCATATTGCGCAAACACTAGCGTAACCGCGAGCAGTGGCCAGTAATAAAGATGCCGCTGCATAGTAGCAATAGATCGAAGGTTGCAATGATTGATTTTCTTCATATAGTTACGTCAATTCCCACAGAAATAACGCTGCGGTTAAAGTTGAGCAAATCCAGATTGCTGCTGCGGTCTCGATAAATGCCGCCTATATGCAGTGCAAGCCAGCGTTTTAGTTGATAAGCGAAGCTGGCAGAGAACTCGCTCAATTGTTCGTTACGATCAAAGTTCTGAAATTCTTCGTCGACGTAGGCAAAGCCTGCAATAGATCGCAGCTGGCTATTCCAGTCGTGAGTCCACTCTGTGCCGATACGCTGCACGTCGATAAAATCGCCGCCGCCGTTGGTTTCCTGGCTGCTGCGCTCGCTGTAGAAATTCAAATGGGTATAGCTGCGCGGCGACCAGGTAAGGTCGAGTTCCCAGCTTGGCGCAGAGAAATTGTCGCGCTCGGCTGCTGCAAATTGTTTTTGTTGATAACCGAATTTAACGGCACCGCGCAGGTGTACGCTATTGTCCCATTCTGCACCAATCAGGTAACGATAGAGATCGCTGTCGAGCGTAGCTTGCTGCGGTTGATCGTTCAGATAGTCAATGCTCGTCGTCCGAGCCTGCAGTAGCAACGCTGTGGTCGAGCGAATTCGGTACGAGAACTTCGCGCCTGCGCTGCTTTCTTCGCGGTCGCGAAACGCCGTGCGTTGCCGATGATTTTGGTACTCCAGCTCTCGGTAGGCGATATCAAGCGTCAAACTCGCCGGCGCACCGTGGCTGCCATAGGTATAACGCACGCCGGCATCGGTTTGATCAAACTCGTCAGGCTCGTTCAGCTGTTGTGCCAGCGTGGGATTGAACCCCTCCGTTAAACCGGTGCCTCTATCCTCGTGTGCGGCCGCAAAATTGGCGCTCAGAGTGAGATTATTGCGCCGGCTGAACTGCATGTTGGCCAGCGCGCTAAAGTTATGGTCAACATAGTCATCGTCTTCGCTGTCAAAATATACTGCCGATTCGGCACGATAGCCCAGCTCATACACGCTGTTGCCCAATTTCACTCGAGATTCGAGTGACGGTATCAACATGGCGATCAGAGAATCACGCTGTACGTCCGCACTTTCAAAAATATTGTCGTCGTAGCGCAGTTCAGAATGCACTGCGGGCAACAGGGTGGCGTGCCCCAGCGCGATGCCATCGCGCGCTTCTTCGCGTGCAGCGGCGTGCAAAACGTCGCTGCGCAGTAGCGTGGTGCTGCATAACACGGACAGTAAGACAAGCTGCGTGGCATAACTCAAAACGCGCACGCCTGGCTGTCCGCCACTGCTGGTTGGGTTTTTGTACTGACTAACGTGTTGATGACTACCCTCTTCCTAATACACAAAAAAATAGTCGAGTGCAACCGACGTACTGCGTGAAAAAATAATTGGTGCAATATATGCGCAGTCGTGCATGCAGGTTCGATAACCTGGTTGGCCGGCGTATACGGCACCCCTGAAAAAAATTGCTGATAAAAATTATTTCGGTCATTAACCCAATGCGTTAGAGCAGTGGCGTAATGTAAATGACGCAACCCTCAGTGTTCAATGATTGACCGTAAATAATGTAATTATGCAACATACAAATTCTATTGTGGTAATAATAACATCAGGTATAGTAACTACATCGCATTTAATGCCAATTCTAAAAATATTTCAGTGATAAATGTGAATTGGTTACTTGAATTAAAGCGGGATAGGGGATTTCATTGGACGAACAGCTCGCCGGACCAATTGCCGGTCGCAAACTGTATCGGCTGCACGATACATTGCTGAACCACACACAACTTCACCTCAGCATTTTTTTCTCGGTTCTCATATTCCTCGGTCTCGCCTACTATTGGGTGGACACCCTGCATCACACCGATTACCTGCTGCTGGCGTCAATCAGCGGTTTACTGATGTATATCGTCTATAAAGTGATGGGTGTGTTCCGGCAATCTGAAGGCTACCTATTCGGCCGCGCCATGACGCGCTTCTATGGCCTGTGGATACTTGCCAAGGCGTGGCTGATAGTGGTGCTGCTGGTGGTGCTGTATACATTCTTCACCAAGTCGTCGACCCAGTTTTCGCGAGTTGTGATTGGCGGTTGGGCCGTGTTTGGCTATCTCTCGCAGCTGGGCATCTATGTGCTGTCTTACTGGCTGGCGCGCAGATATTTTCTACATTTCTGTGATCCTATCAATACCGTGGTGGTGGGCTCCAATGCGCTGGCCAGGCATCTGGTGAATAAAATCAGCGGCAACCCCTGGTTACCGGACAACATCGTCGGCGTAGTCGATGCCGACCAGCAGTCGCTGCAGGCATGGCATGACGTGGCGGCACCGGCGTTGGGTAGTACTGAAGCGTTAGCCGACTTGATCGAGACCTATGCCGTGAAGCGAATATACATCGCCCTGCCGCTTAATCAGTCGCAGCAGGTTGAGCGCATTTATAACGACTT
Source organism: Pseudomonadales bacterium (assembly GCA_037969395.1). Classification (GTDB taxonomy): domain Bacteria; phylum Pseudomonadota; class Gammaproteobacteria; order Pseudomonadales; family JAUIET01; genus JBBKXJ01. The sequence continues at coordinate 12,694 of JBBKXJ010000118.1, read as the reverse complement.
ACAGTGGCACAGCGTCGATATTATCTGGGCGCCGGATATTTTTGCGCTAAACCTGGGTAACTATAGTCTGCGTGAAGTGGCGGGCGTGCCGCTGGTCACCCTCTCCGAAAGCCCGGCGATGGCGCAGGGACAGGCCCTGGCCAAAGTCGCCATGGACAAAACGATTGCCAGTATTCTATTGCTGCTGCTGGCGCCGTTGATGCTATTGACCGCTGTCGCAATTAAATTGACGTCGCCCGGCCCTGTGTTGTTCAAACAGAAACGCCACGGTTGGGATGGTAAGGTATTTGACGTGTGGAAGTTTCGCTCTATGCGCGTGCATGACCGGCAAGACGGCCGGCTTGAGCTGGCAACCCGCAACGATTCTCGTTTCACGCCAATAGGCCAGCTGATTCGTCGCCTCAGTATTGACGAACTGCCCCAACTACTAAACGTCATGCAGGGGACAATGTCACTAGTAGGTCCGCGCCCACATGCATTGGAAGTAAACCAGTTTTATGCCCTGCACATACCCTCTTTAATGTCGCGCCATCGCATTAAGCCCGGCATTACCGGCCTGGCGCAAATTAACGGTTGGCGTGGCGGTGATGACTGTACCGTAGATACCCTCGATAAAATGCGGCCACGAGTGGAACATGACATACGCTATATTAAAAATTACTCGCTGTTGCTAGATTTAAAAATACTAATGCTCACGCCGTTCAGGCTATTTTCAAAAAATGTCTATTAACATCGTGCAGCTTGTTGACTCAAATCGCAGGGTGCGCCGCGCGCACCAATTCAATCGGGGCGTACCCTACAGCACATGAATTCTGTTAGCCCAACACAGGCAGCGCACGTAATCGACAGTGTCGCTCAGTCCAGAGCCGCTCGTCCCAAAGTCATTCAAGTCGTTGAATCCTTTGCCTACGGCACCGCCAAGTCTGTGCAACAGTTGTCCGGTTTTCTGAAAGCAGATTTCGACGTCGAAGTGTTCTATTGCGACCGCGACGGCACCGAGCAAGAGTTGAAAGCCGTCGATGCCGATATTAAATGGTCGCCATTGACCGCCGCCGGTCCGTTTAAGCACTTCAAAAATATCCGGTATATACGCGCTCAAATTGACAACCAATGTCAGGCCGTACACGGACACAGTAGCTACGGCGGCCTGTATGCCAGGCTGGCCGCACTGGGCAAAGGGGTACCGCACGTGCTCTTTTCGCCGCGGGGTTACGCTTTCTTACGGCAAGACATGCACTGGGCGAAAAGATCGTTTTTTTTACTCGCTGAATTTGTACTGTCTTTTTGCGGCACCACAATCGCCTGCGGTCCGTCGGAATACAAAGTAGGTGGGCGTTTCTCGCGGCGCATAGTGGCTATCAACAACTCGGTTGTGCTGCGCGGAGCAGCCGATCCGAGCGCTGCTGATGCACATGTTGCTGATGCAAATGCTGTTGATGTGAACAGCGCCCACGAGTATCGCGTATTGTCCATCGGCCGCATCGCGCCGCAAAAGGGCTTCGATGTATTACTCAGCGTTGCTGATCGTTTACCGGCTATTGTCTTTACCTGGGTAGGCTCATGTGAAGATGATTACTACCAAAAAACTGTGACTGCAAGAGGCGGCTTACCCGATAACGTGCACATTATTGCCTACATGCCACAGGCGCAGCTGTTTGCAACCATGCGCGAACACGCTGTGATTATGCACCCCTCGCGCTGGGAGGGCTTGTCCAGAGTATTGCTGGAGGCCTTGGCGATGGCCAAGCCATTGATTACCTCAACCTACGCCGCCAATCTGGATTGCTTGCAGCCTGTAGATGACGGCGGCTATGCCAATGGTTTTGCCTGCACAACGGTAGACGACTACTGCAGCGCAATTTTACAGCTGAAAGAAGATGAGAAGTTGCTGGCTGCTATGGCGCAAGCCTCCTGCCAGCTGGCAGAAAGCGCATTTGATGTGCGGGTGATTCGCCGTCAGTGGCTCGATTTGTATCATAGTACCCCTTGCAGGGGATAGTGCCTGCTGCAGCGCCAGGCAGGTGGTCTTTTGCGGGCCGCGCTGGTGAAGGCACTATTACCTGGAAGAGGTACTAATGGCGGGATTGCTTAACAGCAGGGGTGTGGTTAACGTCGCGGGCCTGTTCAGGTTGCTGATGATAGGCGCCATGCTGTTTGCCTTTATGCCCAGTTTGCTGCGGCTGGGCGGCTCGCGCTTAAGTTTGTCTTACCTGTATATCATTTTTTGTTTGGCGGTGCTGTGCATCGTCGTGCTGCGCGATGGGCGTCTGGCGAATTTTTATATGCAGCTGGCGCGGCATAACAAGCTGTTGTTTGCCAGTCTGCTGGCAATGTTATTGCTGCACGCCGTGCGCTACGCCATCAGCCCTGAAGATGGGCTAATGTCGCGAACGCTGATGGCGCTTATTGTGTTTGTTACCACCTATTGTTATTTCAGCTTCCTGTTCTACCTGAACGCCGCCCATTTATATTTTTTCTATCGCGTTATCACCGTAGGCCTGTTGCTGAACCTGTTCGCAATTATGCTGTACTCCAACGGCATTTACATCATGCCTAATTACTATGCCGGCTTTGACCGTTATACCGGTCTGTTTTCGCATCCAAATCAACTGGCCATATTCGTTAGTACTATCTTCATTTACTATGTCGCCAGCTATTTCAGCGATGCCAGGTTAAGTCGGCGTTGCTTCTGGCTGGCCATGCTGTTTTCAGCATTGGTGGTTTCAGTACTCGCAGGCTCGAAGACAAATATTCTGGTGTCCGGCGTTATCCTCATCACTTATCTACTGTGGTCCGTTTCGCGAAAAAATGCGCTCATCGTATTGCTTAGTATTTTTTTGCTCGGTGTGCTCTTCGTTTATGCCGGCACCTCAGATTTACTGGTGAGCTTGAATCCGCGCCTGTTTGGCGTCTTTGCCGAGCTGTCGCCTGACAACGTTACCCAATATCGAACCATATTATCGAGAACGGAGATCTGGATTTATTCCTGGGAGGTGGGTACGGCTTATCCGTTTCTGGGTGAAGGTTGGGCAGAATTACTGCCCGGCGATTTACCGCACAGTCACAATGTGTTTATGGATTATCTGCGTATATTCGGCCCGCTGGGTTTGCTGGCGATTACATTGTTCCTGCTGGCGGTGATGTCGCTATTCTCACGTGTACCGCGCGACGCGCATAGTTCGCATGTACTAAAGGCCTGCAAACTGTCGATACTTGCCTATTTACTGGCAAATATGCTGAGTGACTCCATGGGACCGCAAACTATATTTTTTCTGGCATTTTTTGTGGCTTATCTATCGGTAATTCCTGGCAGGGTTTATACCCTCCAGCCACGTGGCACCGCGCTTGCGGTCAGGCCGGTTGCGACGCTGCATACTATCCACACTGATTAAACCGGTTTGCGCAGAAAGATGTAGGCAAAACTGGTAGCAAATGGCAGTGGATGCGATATGAGAAATCGCCTGATCATAAGGTGGAGCGGGTAAATTAGCGGTATCTTCCGGTAATAGCTATGACCGAAAAAACCCTGAAACTGCTCCACGCTGTAGCCGCTGCTTTGATAGAAAGCGATCTGCCTGGTCGAGGGTCCTCTGCAGTAGCTATAGTAAGCCGGAAATTTACCGTACTGAAACATATCTCTGGGTTGAAATATTGTCAAAAGCTTAGCCGATAAGGTTTGCGGCATAAAATAGTTAACAACGAATGGCGGCGCATAGAGGGTGGGGAAAAAGTGGAATGCCATACCGTCTGACTTAAGCAGATGATAAATATTGCGGTGGAATATGCGGCCGTCCTTAACGTGTTCAGCGAGCATTTTCGAGAATATGAGATCATACTTGCCGCCCTCCAGATTCAACTCAACGCTGGCTATATCTTCTTTTACTTTAATGTAGCCAGCGGGCGCTTTTTCCAACTCCTCCGCTGAGATGTCCAGCAACGTATATTGAAGCGAATGTTGATTGATGTAGTCCAGGTCAATGGTGGGATTGCCGCCACCTCCGACCTCGCAAATTCTTTTGAACTGGTTGTCAGCTATTAAGCTGCGCACGGTATTTGTAAACTGGCTCCAGGCTAACTCCTTGTCGTGATACGAAATGTTTGGTTCGCGGTTCACGTTACTACCTCCAACGATTCGAGTTGCGTTGACTCACGCTTACCTGGTTTGCAGGCAATCGCTGCGCCTCGTGCCTTTATTGTAATGACAACGTTGAGAATAAAAGCGTAACTAATGCGACTTAGAAATGTTATTTTCAAGCATTTGCGTTTGCAATTTTGATAAGGGCCCCTTCGCGCAGAGGTTCCGCAACGCGGTCGCAGGAAAGGCATCACGAAACAGCAGTTCGCCAGGGTAATTTATTGCACTTCACAGACGCAGGTATTCCAGCCTGGTTGTAGAGAAGTGATTTAACTTAAAGTTTGAATAGAGTACTATTCTTGTTGCACAAGCAGTGCAGACGCCGTCTTCAATACAAGCGAACCCATGTCATACAAAAAAAAGAATGCAGGTTGAATTAATAGGCTGCACCGGTGCCGGCAAATCGAGCTTGCTAAACAGCATTTTGCATGCGTCTACGGGCGGGCAACTTGTCGTTAGTGACAGCAATGAGTTTATGTTGCGACGACTGCGACTGGCGTGGCTGAGGGGTAAGTTACGGCTAGTTGTCGTCAATTCAATCGCGCTCGCTATGTGTGTTCTCGGCTGGCGAGAACGACGTGTATTTTTACGTTATGCGATTAGCTGCATTAGTCAACTCCGCCAGCATGTCTCTTTTTTTCAGCGCTTGAAAATCCTTCGCATTACGCTGCGAAACGTCGGGATATATGAGTTCGTCGAGCGTTATGCCAGCGAAAACGAGGTGGTGTTTACCGACGAAGGTATGCTGCAAATAGCCCACTATTTATTTGTACACGTTGCCTTCGAGCCTGGCATTGAGCAAATCGAAACATTTGCCAGGCTGGTGCCACTGCCGCCTGCCGTGCTCTATTTGCGCCAGCCAGATGCCGTGCTGATTGAACGCACATTGCAGCGTGGCCACAAACGCGTGCCACCCGGTTCGGTCGCGCTGACAACACGGTTTGTGACCCGTGCAGCGCGCATGTTTGAGACGCTAACACAGCAACCCGCCGTGCATAGCAGACTGTTGCTAGCTGACTCAGCGCAACCGTCGTCGCCCGTGATGCAGGGTAGTGACGTTACGCCCACGCTGGACCGGCTATATGCTCTTATCCGTCCTGTATTGGTCCCGCCTGAGCAAAGCGCAAACTTCTGTACGGTTGCTAATCGATAGCTATGATCTCCCCGCTGCTTAGAGATTTTGCCTGCGCGTTGGAGAAAGATGCAATTACCTACTGTCATTGGAAGGGCAATTATCAGTTGGCCACTGATACAGCTGGCAGCGCGGCCGTTGCTGGCGATTTCGATATTCTCATTGAGCGCCACAACTGGCCGTCAGCAATCAATAGTTTGACTGCACTCAACTTCAAGTTAGCGCTGCCGCGTTGGTCGCGCAACACGCCGGCCATGCTGCACTATTTCGGCTTTGATAGTGCGCAACAAAAACTTGTTCACGTGCACCTGCATAGCGTAATAATCAGTGGTGAGAATTTCATCGACAGCCACTGTTATCCGTTTACGCAATTATTGTTGCAGCATACACACAGCTGTAACGGTTTTCGTGTGCCAGGCCGTGGTGCGGAACTGCTGATATATGTACTAAAGGTTTATATTCGGTTTGGCTCTGCGCCCGATCTGTTAATGCATTGGCTCAAGCCCAAAAGTACGCGACGTGAACTGCAATGGCTACAGAAAGGATGCGCCGAGGCTGATGCCATCGCGCTGTTACGTGAATACTTTCCAACGCTGAAGGAACCACTGTTTCGACAATGCCTGCAGTTACTCAACCAGGACTCCGGCTCGCTAACAGCCAAAATTCGACTTGCTCGCCGAGTGCGCAAGCGGCTGCGCATCTGGTCGCGCTTTACTATCGCGTCGCGACTGCGCGCTTATATGCATGTTTTTGGCGTGCGGATGCTGCGCGTGCTGAATGCTACGCCGGGCAGCAAAATGCTGGCTAGTGGCGGGGTGGTGATTTCGGTAGTTGGACCACCCGCGAGCTCATCAGTCTTGTTGGCAAATTTAACGGTATGGCTGAGTGGCAAGTTAATTGTGCGCAGCGTAGACGCAACGCAACCGCCGTCGAGCTGGCTGACCTTGCCGGTCAATGCACTGTTACCGGTGCTGCGTAAGTTAATGCGGGGTCTGCGCGCCAAAGGTCTGGACAGTCAAACTGTGGATGCATCCGGCCGGGTGCAGGCAAACACGCTGGCAGCGCTGCTGTATGCATTGCGCGCAGTGTGTTTTGCCAAAGATAGGCAGCATATGTTGTTAGCAACGCGGCGTGCTGCGGCTAACGGTTGGGTCGTGTTCTGCTATCATTGCCCCGCACAAGCGAACGCGGCTATCGACGGGCCGCTGCTGCGACCGGCTTTAGCAGCCAACGGTGTGATTACAAAACTCTACGAATGGCTAAGGCAGTGCGAGCTAGGTCTGTGTCAGCAGAATTGTGGTCCCGCCATCACCATTCGGCTGTGCGATGCGCTGCATACGGACAAGCAACACGCGATAGCGCGATCCGTTACGGGGGAAAGTCGTGCAGCTAACCCGCAGCAGCATGAACGACTAAATGCAGCTATTGACTGCGTCGTCGAAAAAAACAGCGGCGTACCGGCAGCGGCGACAATACTGCGTGTGAAAAATATAATCTGGCAAGCTCTATAGCGCCGCCGGGTTCGAGGTTTTCCCAGGTTGCGGTAGCGCTAACCGAATGCGCATCACAATGTTGCCATAAAAGCATTGCCCACGATTCTGCTTAGCGGTTGAAATGCTTTATCATGCGAGCTGCAGTCACGGTCAACGTTTTAAGTTGGCAAGCGACAAAGCGCCGTAAATAGAAGCGGTGTGTCGGCCGATGCAGCGAACGTGCCACAGCTGCAGGCAATAACCAAAGCGACGGAGAGAGTCATTGACCCAATTACCTCAGAAAATACAGGCAGGCCAGGCCTATCCACTCGGCGCCAGCTGCGATGGCGCAGGGGTAAATTTTGCGTTGTTTTCGGCGCACGCCGAACGAGTGGAATTATGCGTGTTCGACGCCAGCGGGCAACAGGAAGTCAAGCGCTATACGCTGCCGGCCAACACAGACCAGGTGTGGCACGGCTATTTGCCGGGCGTCGCGGCCGGGTTGTTATACGGTTATCGCGTTCATGGCCCTTATGAACCGCAGCTTGGTCATCGCTTTAACGCCCATAAGTTACTCATCGACCCCTATGCCCGGCAGCTACACGGTGACTTCAGCTGGTCGCCGCTGCATTACGGCTATAAGGCCGATGCGGCAGAGAACGATCTGAGCTTCGACACGCGAGACAGCGCTGCGGTAATGCCCAAGTGTGTGGTGGTTGATCCAGCCTACGACTGGCAAGGCGACCGTCTGCCGCAGACTCCGCTGTCGGAAACAGTCATTTTTGAGACCCACGTCAAGGGTTTTACGATGCGCCACGAGGGCGTGCCGGTAGCTGAGCGGGGCACTTTTGCGGGGCTGGCGGATGATAAAGTCATAGAATATCTGCGCGCGCTGGGCATTACTTCGGTGGAATTGATGCCGGTACATTATTTCCTCGATGAGCGTTTTGCGGTCGAAAAGGGCCTCAGCAATTATTGGGGTTACAACACGCTGGGCTTCTTCGCGTTAATGTCACGCTATGCCGCCAGCGACAACAGCTTAAACGAATTCAGAACAATGGTGGCGCGGTTACACGATGCTGGTATCGAGGTGCTGCTGGATGTGGTGTATAACCACACCGCCGAAGGCAATCGACTTGGGCCGACGCTGAGTTTTCGCGGTATCGACAATGCGTCTTATTACTTGCTAACAAAGGAAGATCAGCGCTTCTACATTAACGATACCGGCTGCGGCAACACCCTCAATGTGGCCCATCCCCGCGTGCTGCAATTGGTGATGGATAGCCTGCGCTATTGGGTCAGCGATATGCATGTCGACGGTTTTCGCTTTGATCTGGCGACGACGCTCGGACGCGAGTTGGCTGGTTTCGATCCCGGCAGCGGATTTTTCGATGCGTTACGACAAGACCCGGTGTTGGCGTGCACCAAGCTGATCGCCGAACCATGGGACATCGGTCCCGGTGGCTATCAATTGGGCAATTTCCCCTCCGGCTGGTCCGAATGGAACGACCGCTACCGGGATACAGTGCGCTCATTTTGGCACGGCGCGGCCGGTACTATGGGCGATTTTGCCACCCGCCTGCGTGGTTCTAACGATATCTTCGAACACTCCCGCCGCGGCCCCTGGGCCAGTATCAATTTTTTTGCCAGCCATGACGGCTTTACCTTGCTGGACTCGGTGAGCTATGAGCAGCGCCACAATGAGGCCAACGGCGAAGACAACAACGACGGGCACAATGCTAACTACAGCAGCAATCACGGGGTTGAGGGGCCGACTGACGACCAGGCCATTGTTGCGCTGCGCGGGCGCCAATGCCGCAATATGCTGGCGACGCTGTTTTTGTCGCAGGGTACCCCTATGTTGCTGGCCGGCGATGAGTTTGGGCGCACGCAACAGGGTAATAACAACGCCTACTGCCAGGATAACAACATCAGCTGGCTCGATTGGACCAGCGTTGACGAAGTGCAGCTTGAATTCACCAAAAAGCTCATCGCGCTACGCAAAAAATATCCCGAACTGCGCTGCCATCATTTCGTTCACGGCGACAGCCAGTCAGACGTCACCGGACGCAAGGAAATTGAGTGGTTGAACGCGACGGGCGAGCGCATGCTCGATGCACATTGGCACGACCACAAACTGCTGACCTTCGGCCTGCTGCTCGACGGTCATGCGATGTTCGAAGTCGATGACCAGCCAGCGGACTTCCCCACCCATACGCTGTTAGTTTTATTTAACGCGGATAAGGACGCGGTAGACTATGTGCTGCCAGAGGTCGAAACTGCGGCGCAATGGAGCCTGATTCTGGCGACCGACAAACCTGAGCTTGCAGAGCATGAGCTGCGCGTTGCAGCGGGACAGGAGTATTTTCTTGAAGCGTGGACCACCTGCTGCTTTGTGCTTGCTCTGGATAGTGACGTATAGAAAAACTGCTGCCACGTGCCAGCATAATGAATGTGCATAGTCACAAGCACCGACTGCGGCTGCTCTTGCCGAATCAGGCCAGTAAAACTATAGTAGGAAGCTTTGGACGCTGCATCGCCGCGCTGCACAAAAATGGAACAAACGTTATTACAACAGGGCCTGCAACTCATGCTGTTCGGCATGGGTACCGTGTTTATCTTTCTCGTCGTGCTGATTGCGTGTACTACCCTCATGTCACGCGCAGTGCTGCGGTTTGCGCCCGCAGATTTCCCGCCAGTCGTGACCAGCAACGCAACAGCGCAAGGTGGCAGTGCGCAAAAAGCTGATCGCACCCGCTTGATCGTCGCGATCACTGCGGCGCTGCATCAGCACCGCGCAAGGCGCGACAAATAATTCCATCAAACTAACGAGCGATGCGTTATGAATGAAACCAAGCCGCTGGGAATAACCGATGTTGTGCTGCGCGACGCGCACCAATCGCTGCTGGCAACGCGCATGCGGCTCGACGATATGCTGCCAATCGCCGCCAAGCTCGACCAGGTGGGTTTCTGGTCGCTGGAAAGCTGGGGCGGTGCTACCTTTGACGCCTGCATTCGCTACCTGGGCGAAGACCCCTGGCAGCGCATCCGCGAGTTAAAAAAAGCCATGCCCAACACCCCGCAGCAAATGCTGCTGCGCGGGCAAAATATACTTGGTTACCGGCATTATGCCGACGATGTGGTGTGCAAATTCGTCGAGCGTGCGGCCGCTAACGGGGTCGACGTGTTTCGTATCTTCGACGCCATGAACGATCCGCGCAATTTGCAAACCGCGATTCAGGCCGTGGTAAAACAGGGCAAGCACGCGCAGGGTACTATTTCGTACACGGTAAGCCCGGTGCATACGCTGGATATGTGGGTCGATCTTGCCAAGCAGATTGAAGATCAGGGCGCACACAGTCTCGCTATTAAGGATATGGCCGGTCTGCTTAAACCTTATGTCGCCTATGAGCTGGTATCGCGTCTCAAGAAAGCGTTGGATATTCCTATTCATATGCAATGTCATGCGACTACCGGCATGTCGACCGCGTCTATTTTGAAGGCGGTCGAGGCCGGTATCGACAATGTCGATACGTCGATCTCTTCCATGAGCATGACCTACGGCCATTCGCCGACCGAGTCGGTGGTGGCGATACTGGCCGACACCGATCGCGACACTGGCCTGGATATTGAGCTGCTGGAGGAAATCGCTGCCTATTTTCGCGAGGTACGCAAAAAATATGCGCAGTTTGAAGGGGCTCTAAAAGGGATCGACTCCAGAATACTGGTGGCACAGGTGCCGGGCGGCATGTTAACTAACATGGAGAGTCAGCTGCGCGAGCAACAGGCCAGCGACAAGCTTGACGCAGTACTGGAAGAGATTCCGCGCGTGCGTAAAGAGCTGGGATATATTGCGCTGGTGACGCCGACTTCGCAGATCGTGGGTACTCAAGCCGTACTCAATATACTCAGCGGCGAGCGCTATAAATCAATCAGCAAGGAAACCCGCGGCGTTTTGAAAGGCGAATACGGCGCAACGCCGGCGCCGATGGATGCCGAGCTGCAGGCCCGTGTACTGGAGGGTAGCGAGCCCATGGTTTGTCGGCCTGCAGATCTGCTGGAGCCTGAAATGGAAACGCTGCAAAAGGAGCTTGAAGGAATTGCGCAAGAGCAGCAGATTGAGCTGGCAGACAATAAAATAGACGACGTGCTGACCTACGCGCTGTTTCAGCAGATAGGCCTTAAATTCCTCAAAAACCGTGGCGACGCCTCGGCCTTTGAGGCGCCGCCGCAAATTCAGCAGCAAACGCAGGCAGCGACTAATGACAAGTCCGGCGGCAGCGCTGCTGCCGCAGTTTACAGCGTTACTGTGGGCGGTGAGAAGTTTGTTGTTCAGGTGGAAGAGGGCGGCGACATCAGTGCGCTGCAGCCGGCAGCAGCAGCCGTCGCTGACGACGGTGGCAAGTCAGTACCTGGTGGCGCGCCGCTTAATTCACCGTTAGCAGGCAATATCTTCAAGGTAACTGTGCGGCCGGGCCAGACAGTTCACGCAGGAGAAGTGGTGATCATTCTCGAAGCCATGAAAATGGAAACCGAAGTGCGTGCGCCACATGACGGCACCGTTAGTGACATTAACGTGCGTGAAGGCGACGCTGTTTCGGTTGGCGATGTGCTGCTGAGTTTCGCTCAATAATGGAAGCATTGCTTGGCCTATGGGCCGATTCAGGCATCAGCCAGCTGCAGGCCGGGCAGGCATTTATGCTGGCTATTGGCCTGCTACTGCTGTACCTCGCCATCAAACGCGGCTTCGAACCGTTGCTGCTTTTACCAATTGGTTTCGGCACGATTCTGGTTAACATTCCCGGCGCCGATTTTAACGCCGCGCCAATTTATGACGCCCTCGGCCACCTGGCGTCACCCGGCGGAATTTTGTATTACATTTATCATACCGGCATCGAAACCGGCATCTTCCCGCTGATTATTTTTATGGGCGTGGGCGCGCTGACTGATTTTGGGCCGCTACTGGCCAACCCCAAAACCCTGCTGCTCGGGGCCGCTGCGCAGTTTGGTATATTTTTCACTGTCATCGGTGCGGTGCTGCTCGGCACCTTCAACATCATCGACTTCTCCATCGCCGACGCGGCAGCCATTGGCATTATCGGTGGTGCCGACGGGCCGACCGCAATATTTGTCGCGAGTAAACTTGCGCCCGATCTGCTTGGCGCGATTGCCGTTGCGGCGTATTCCTATATGGCGATGGTGCCTATTATCCAGCCGCCTATCATGCGCGCGCTGACCACCGAGGCCGAACGCAAGATTGAAATGCAGCAACTGCGGCCGGTGGCGCGCGCCGAACGCGTGTTTTTTCCGTTGCTGTTGTTACTACTGGTAGCGCTGTTCCTGCCCAGTGCTGCGCCGCTGCTGGGTATGTTTTGCCTCGGTAATTTGATGCGCGAATCCGGTGTTGTTGACCGGTTGGCGGATACCACGCAAAACGCGTTGATCAACATCGTGACCATATTCCTCGGCCTGGGCGTGGGCTCCAAACTCAACGCCGAACAGTTTTTGGAGGTTAAAACGCTGGGCATTTTGCTATTGGGCATCGTCGCGTTCGCCATCGGCACTGCCAGCGGCGTGCTGATGGCCAAGCTGATGAATAAATTCAGCACGCATAAGGTTAATCCTCTAATTGGTGCCGCCGGCGTGTCGGCCGTGCCAATGGCCGCCCGCGTAGCAAACAAGGTTGGTTTGGAAGCCAACCCGCATAATTTTTTGCTGATGCATGCCATGGGTCCAAATGTGGCTGGTGTGCTGGGTTCTGCCGTCGCTGCCGGCGTGATGCTTAGTGTGGTGGGCAACTAGGAGGCCGTCCGAGAATAGACTGATCTACTGCGGTCGCGATATTTTGGCCATCTTTCCGCGTCCATTTCGGCAAATAGAACCACTATTCACCTCAATCGACGCAAAAAGCTGACTCAAAATCTCACGCCCTCGCTACGATCGCCATTCTCGGAC
>JBBKXJ010000117.1:0-4485 GCA_037969395.1 Pseudomonadales bacterium | reverse complement strand
AATAATAACAAGGTGAATCAGGATGAAGATGATAAAATTACGGCGGTTGGCCGGCCTACGGTGGCCGCGATACAGATTACGACTTCGAGCTAGCAGCTGCCCACAAGGATTATCAACTTCGGAGCAATATAATGACAAGCTGGCTCCGAACGAAGTCAGCGGTGTGTGCCGGCCGATCTGTATACTGATCTAAATATTACGTTAACTACCATTACCAGGAGAATAACAGTGTCCCTTCGAATCAACGATACCGCGCCGGATTTTACGGCTGAAACTACTCACGGAACCCTGAACTTTCACCAATGGATCGGCGATAGCTGGGCAGTTCTGTTTTCTCATCCCAAAGATTTCACACCGGTCTGCACCACCGAGCTGGGTTATATGGCCGGGCTGGAGCCCGAGTTCACGCAGCGTAATTGTAAGATTATCGGCCTCAGCGTTGACCCGGTAGCAAACCATGCGAAATGGGCGAGCGACATCGAGGAAACTCAAGGCCATGCGGTGAAATACCCGATGATTGGCGACCCGGATCTCGCTGTTGCGAAACTCTACAATATGCTGCCGGCCGAGGAAGGCGACTCTTCCGAAGGGCGCACGGCGGCTGACAATGCCACTGTGCGATCGGTTTTCATTGTTGGTCCAGACAAGAAAATCAAGTTGATGCTGACCTATCCGCTGACAACGGGTCGTAATTTTGATGAGATTCTCAGGGTGCTTGACTCAATGCAGCTGACTGCAAGGCACAAAGTGGCGACACCGGTGAATTGGAAAAATGGCGAAGACGTTATCATCGTGCCTTCAGTTTCCGACGAAGAAGCGGCCGAGAAATTTCCGGCAGGCTGGGAGACAATCAAGCCTTACCTGCGGGTGACTAAACAGCCACAGTAACTCGATTCTTGCTGGCTTAAAGGCGCCTTTTAAGGATTGGTCTAAATATCGAATTAGTCCTGCCAGTCGTGCCCTATTGCATCAAGCCACATCCGGCATGTGACCAACAGTCCGTATTGCTGTTATGGACTATCCTCTTTAAGGCAGCACCGTGATTCGGTTTTGCGGCCCTGAAGCCAGAGGTCCGACCACGATTCATGTAATAGGCCCCCGGCGACGATTCGTGTAAAGAAAGCCACGAAAGTAGCCTAGCCTAATGATTTCTATAGAGCCGCATTATTGCTGACATTGGTCAAATTCGTTAAAACCACGTTTCCTTCCCACCTTCGCTAATATCGCTCCGGTACTCCGCCGTGGTCCCCTCCCCTGCCAACCCCCATATCGATATTAGGAGCGACCAGAATGGGAGCGATAAAAGAAACTGCGTACCCGCAGTTCAAATACAATGCAACTAAGCAAGAAATCAGACCCGTCTATACGCCCGATGAGCGAGAACAAAACTGAATGCGCGGGCGACGAGTCAATCCCCAGCTTCAACAAGCCTATATCGTCTATCTAAAGTGCTTTCAACGACGCGGCTATTTCCCAAAATTTTCCGATATCCCAAACTCGATTCGGGAACACATAGCAGAATCCCTGGACAGGAAACAGCTAAGTGCTTCCTACGGTGATGCTATTCCAGGGACGACACTACGCCGGCTAAAAACTGCCATCAGGCGCCGATGTCAGGTCAAGCGCTTTACGCTGCAGGCCCAGGGCCCATGGTTGCGCAAGTTCGCTTTCAACATTGCCCGGACAAAGGAAAGTGTCCTGGATATTGTCAATGCCATGATTGAATTTCTGGTGAAAGAATCCTACGAATTACCGGCATTTTCTACGCTCGACCGTCTGGGCTATGAAGCTCGTGCTGTTGCAACCAGCTTATATATTAACCGCATTTACGATGTTCTATCCGCCGATTCGATAGGGCTGATAGATTCGGTTCTGGCGGAGTCTGATGAATCCGGGATCACGCTGTGGCATAAGCTCAAAGAAGAGCCGAAACGGCCCTCCATTAATGGCTTTACGCGCTTCTATCAGCACTCGAAATGGGTAAGAGGTCTCTCTGATGGCATAGGTCCACTTCCCGAACTGCCTGAAGCAAAACGCTACCAACTTGTCATGGAAGCAAAAGCGTACACGCGAGATAAAATCTGCAGTATCCAGCGCAGAAAACGCATTGCCCTCGCCGCGTTATTGGTCAATGAACAAGCCTACTATTCCACCGACTGTCTGGTCGGACTATTCATCCGGGAGATTCGACGAGTACACAACAGGGCGCGATCCGATTTATCAGATTTTCAGAAGGCTTCGATTGATGAATCCGAGAAGCTGATCACCATGCTCTTCGATGTGGCTACGGCTCGGTCCCTGGATTCGTCATTGGAAGAGCAGATGCAGCGAATAGACCGCGCTCTTCTCAATGACCCTGAAACCGTGGCACTACGGTGTGACCGCCTCGTCCAGCACGGATTAACAAGCCACCTACCCTTCCTGAAACGCCGTTATACAGGCAGAACACGACGCGCCTTATTGAACTGCCTCACCCTGTTGGAGATTGACCATACCGCCCATGGCGGGGACCTACTTGCCTGCCTTGACCTGATCGTGCTCTGCAAGGATAAGAACCTGGCAACACTGGCAGTGAATGCGATTGACTCACCGCGGGGCGGTGATACTACAGCCATTGACTGGATCGGTCAGCGTTGGTCCAGCGTGCTCTATAAAGATCAGGGGCCCAATAAAATCAACCGCATGATGGACGCCAGGATTTTCGAAATTGCCGTGCTATCGGAGGTCGCTAAACGCTTCCAATCCGGTGATTTGTTCGTCGACAACAGCACCCAGTACGATGATTATCGTAAGCACCTTATCTCCTGGGAACAGTATAACGAGTCCGTTGCCGAGTATGCGGCAGAGGTAGGGTTATCCCACTCTCCCCTCGTGTTCACTAAGCGACTCAAGAAGCGCTTTCAAGCAATAGCGCGACGGGTGGATCGTCGCTTCCCAAAAGACGGCTCCGTGGAGTTCGCTTCAGACCATATACACCTACGGCGGCCGAAGGCAGCTGAACGGCCAGAGGCCATGGAGCGCTTTGATGCCGCCATAAGCGATGCAATGCCACCCGTGAATATACTCGATTTGTTGGCGGAATCCTGCAGTTGGGTGGATCTCCATAAATCCTTCAAGCCCGTCTCCGGCCACCAAACCAAAATCGACGACTATATGAAGCGTCTGGTGGTGACGCTGTTTTGCTACGGCTGTAATGTCGGACCCGTGCAAACCGCTCGATCGATCAAAGGTATTTCCCGAAAACAGATAGCCTATCTAAATCTCGCCCATACGCGCGAGAAAGATCTCATCGAAGCCAACCGTCTCGTTGTCAATGCCTACAACAAATTTGAACTTCCCAGTTACTGGGGGACGGGAACCACGGCTTCGGTCGATGGCACCAGATTCGATATGTATGAGCAAAATCTACTGAGCGAGTATCACGTTCGATACGCCTCCTACGGTGGTGTGGGTTACTACCTTGTAAGCGATAAGTATATTGCGTTGTTCAGCCGCTTCATTCCCTGCGGCGTTAGGGAAGCAATGTACCTTATTGATGCGCTGATGCAGAATGAGTCGGACCTGGCACCTGATACGGTCCACGGGGACACCCACGCCCAGAGCACAGTGATCTTCGGATTATGTCATCTACTGGGCATCAAGCTGATGCCGAGAATCAAAGACATCAACAAACTCATTTTCTTCAAACCCGATGGCCGAGCTCGTTATACCCACATAAATGAACTCTTTACCGAACCGGCCAATTACAAAGTAATCAAGTCGAATCTGGACGACATGCTCCGGGTGGCGATGTCAATTAAGGAGGGCAAGGTGACCGCCTCGACGATCGTAAGACGCCTGGGCGAGCGCGGTATCCGAAACTCACTTTACTATGCCTTCAGGGAACTGGGCCGCGTTGTCCGTACCCAGTATCTATTGGAGTACATCACCGACATCAAGATGAGGGAAACGATACAGGCCGCTACCTGCAAAAGTGAAGCCTTCAATGACTTCGTCAAATGGATCTTTTTCTACAACAATGGGGAGGTCCAGGAAAACCTCCGGCATGAACAAAACAAGATGATCAACTACAACCATTTAGTTGCCAATCTCGTGATATTACATAACGTCAACAGCATGACGAAGGTAATCAGGCGCCTGCGCAAAGAGGGTCTTGAAATCACCGCCGAGATGCTCGGGGGGATTGCACCGTACCGCAGAGGACACCTCGACCTGTTAGGGGAATATCACCTGAAGTTTAAAAAGCAACGCTCGCGGCAGGCGCATCAACTGTTCTGAATCGATGCGCGGGGGTCAAAGTGGCTGATTTTACATGAATCGTGACCGGCCCCCTATCTCGGCCAATGCTAACTTGATTTTGGCAATGCGTCGTTCGATTTGCGTCAGTCGTTTGGCTGTCATTATTACCGCTCTTTTTTCTGTCAGCGAGTGTTATAGATAGCATATATATGCTATACTGTCAAGCCAACAATGCAACGCATGGGG
>JBBKXJ010000116.1:0-8412 GCA_037969395.1 Pseudomonadales bacterium | reverse complement strand
TGCTAACGTAGCGGGCAAGTCGAATGGAGAAAAACCCGCAACCCTGGAAGTTGGCAGCATAAAAGCCGACAGTATAGCGGCCGATACGCTGCTGATTGGCAAGCAGGATAAGCGCATCGACACGGCGAGTAAAGCTGCGTCGCCGCCGGAAACTCCGGTGAATGAGACAGCAGCAGATAGCGCGACGAGCAGTGATTTAATCGCCGTTGCAGCAGCGAAAGAGGCAGCTACGCTGCGCGACGAGACCGACATTCAGCCTGCAACATCTGCGGCACCAAAGCCCTATATCATAACGGCCGCACTTAGCGTTAACGAAACCATCAGTGGCAGCATCGAGCAGGCGGGTCAAAAATACATTTATACCTTCGATGAATACGCTGGCGAGAATATCTATTTTGATGACAAACGCAGCGGCGAAAAGCAGCCGACTTATCGCCTGACGGCCCCCGACGGCCGCACCACCGTCTTTACCAGCAACAAGGACTCAGGCCCGTGGGAGCTCCCACAAAATGGCACCTATACGCTGGAGATTGCCGCCAGCGATAGCGCCGCCGCTTCCGACAATATTGATTTTGAATTCGTGTTGTGGCGGCTGTTTCCGGCGGTGATAGACGACGGCCAGCTAACGCTCAACCGCTATACCAAAAACTCGACTAAATTCCCTGGCCAGAAAGTGATCTATCAATTCACCGCGAACGAAGGGCAACGGGTCTACTTTGATGAGCAACATAGCGGTAAGCAGCTGACCGACTATCGCCTGATTGCACCGGACCGTAGAACCAAGGTGTTTGAAACTAACAAAGACGTTGGTCCGTTGACGTTGCCGCAAAGTGGCACCTACCGGCTGGAAATCGATCCAACCGACGACAACACCGTAGAGTTTGCCTTCGTATTGCGCAAACAATAGACGCTCAGCTCATGTAGAGGTCTACAGGCTTAGAACGCCAGGCCGAGTGGGGTGCGTGACGGTTCGAAATCATCGGCGATATGACGCAATTGGCTGGTATTCTTCAGTGTAATATTGCGGCGTTCAACAACTATAAGTCCCATCCCGTGAAATCGCTGAATAATACGACAGGTTGTTTCGCTGGCCAGACCAAGATAGCTGGCGATCTCGCTGCGTGACATGGTTAAGCTAAGCCGGTTTCCGACGAGTCCTGAGTGTCGATAGCGATCAGACAAGTCGAGTAAGAAACGCGCTATGCGCTGCTGGGCGCTGCACCTGCCCAACGTAAACGTCATTCTATTGCCCATTTTAATATCGTGACTTACGAGTCGCAGCAATTGATCCAGTAACTGTGGTCTGGCCGCAATACGCGCACTGAAGTGGGCAAAAGACATGGAGCAAAACTCGGTCGGTTCGAGTGCGTGGGCGCTATGTGCATACTCGCCACTTTCAAGACCATCGAGGCCCAGCAGCGCGCCGCGTAAGTGAAAGCCGGTAATTTGTGACTGGCCATCACTGCCAGTGATGCTGGTTTTAATAGAGCCGGAGCGAATGACATAGAGTTTCTTAAAAGACTGGCCGGCGGCAAATAACGTATCGCCACGCTGCAGCTCGTCACTACACACTACCGACGCCGGGCTGCTGCAGTCTTTAACCGTGCAAAAAGTGCATAGCATGCACGGTTGGCTGACCGCGCAGAGATGGCAAAGTGTAGAGTCCGGGTTGAATTTAACAGCGGGCGCTGTCATCTACTGCTTGCATCGCGCAACAGCACTTCGTGTGTTGACGGCTCAGCAGCATTGTCGGTAGCGGCGCGGGCCAGCAGCTTTAGCAGTTTGATCCAAAACAGCGAGTCGCAATCCAGCCAGGTCAAATGCCCCTCATGGGCAGTTCTGTTTAGCACCAAAGCGCGCATGTCGTTAAGCCGATATTCTTCTTTTGCAATATCAACGAAGTCGACGCTAAGCACATCGCCCGGGAAAATAGATTTGAAATTTCCTCGTAAACATAGCCCCCCGGCACTGACATTGCTGGCAGCGTACGCGCCAATTTCGAACTCGTCAGACTGTAACTTTACCCTCAACTCAACGTCGATGCGTGAACTCGTGCGACGTTCAGCGCGAGGACTTGATTCTGCCTGTTCACCACAGCGTTTTTCTTTATTCACCGCTAATACCTGCTGGCTTGATAAAGTTTCTCGTTTCGTACCCCCGGAGAACTGCCTTAACTATTTTGCAATGCACAGTGCCCACACGAACATTGTGTAGGGTTGCTTGCAAATCTTAAACCCGTATTTATATCTACGTACTTGTACGTAGCCAAACTGGTGGATGTAGAATCACCTTTTTATATTCAAACCGAATGCTGGCGCGCACATTAGATTGCAGCGGCCCGGTTTGCTCCGCCGTCTAACTACAATACAATAGCGCACCGCTTTGCTGATGCCGCCAGACAACTAAATCTGGTCCGACAATAGCTGGCTTTCGTTGCACACAACTTCCCGAACAGCTCAAGCTGTGCGAGAGAGTCAAAGTAAGTGCTGCAAAATACAACCGCAGTTTGATCGCAGGCGTAAGAGAATACACTTGGAAAAATTTGCATAGATATGCGCATGCGTTCAGTAGCTACAACCAACCTAACCCTTCCATTTTCCAGACAGACCCGGGCGCTGCAGAGTCTGGCGGGGGGCATTCTTGTGAATCTGGACGCAGCAGGAGGTATAGAGGAAATAAATACCCGCGGCTGCAACTTGCTTGGCTTCTCCCGCGCCGAGCTTATCGGTCATAACTGGTTTGAGCGCTGTGAGCCTGATGCCAACAATCAGCGCGCCGAGTTTGATCGTCTGGTGACGAGCGTAGCGGGTTTCCCCGAACATTTGCTGGGACGCGTAAAAACACGTTCGGGTGCAGTGCGCAGCATTTTTTGGCATACCTTACTGCGCAAAGACTCTCAGGGCAGGGTGCAAGGCGTGTTGCGTTCGGGTGTTGATTTGTCTTCCAGTGGTACGGCATTAGCCACGCTGGTCGGCGACCTCACGAAATACCAGCAGGCACAGCAGGAACTGGCGCAGCGCCAGGTAGAGATCAATCGCGCCCGCAAGCAGCTCGCCTTTGCGTCACGTATGAGCACTCTCGGAGAAATTGCAACTGGCATCGCGCATGAGGTAAATCAACCGCTGGCCGCCATCGCGAGTTACGCGAAAGCGGGTTCCCGCCTGCTTGCGTGTGGTCAGTTAAGCGAGGCAGAGATGCGCGAACTGTTGGATAAGATCAGCACGCAGGCACAGCGCGCTGGCACGGTGGTGCACAAAGTTCGCCGTCAAATTATCCCTCCGTACAAACAGCGTCGTCGTATTAACATGAATACCTTACTGCGAGACACGCTGGAATTGCTCGACATTGCCCACGACGCAGCGGATACAAAAATTGAATTCGATTTTGCGCCTGCATTGCCAGCGGTCGAAATGGATATCATCGATTTGCAGCAGGTTGCCCTCGGCCTGATGCATAATGCGTTAGACGCGATGCGCGACAACGCAGCGGGCACAAAAAAACTTCGACTTTGCACCCGCATTGTCGCGCCGCACAGCGTATTGGTGTCAATCACCGACAGCGGTAAAGGCGTAGCGCGGCAAAATGCAAGTAACATTTATGAACCGTTTTTCACCACCAAAAGCGACAGCATGGGCATGGGGTTGGCGATTAGTCGTTCGATTATCAACGCCTGCAACGGCGAGCTGCGCCACTGCGCGGCGAAACCCTGCGGCAGCAAATTCTACTTTACACTGCCAACGGTAGCAGAGAAGCCAGCCGCAGCCTGTGCCGAACAACGTGAGCGCGCTTTATGCTAACTGCATCGCAAACGGTATTTATTGTCGATGACGACGCAGCAGTGCGCGATTCATTACAAATGCTGATCCGTTCTAACAATTTAGCTGTGCAATCCTTTGCCAGTGCTGCCAGCTTTTTAGCGGCGTATTCAGCCGAGCAAAGTGGCTGCCTGCTGCTTGACGTGCGTATGCCGGACATAGACGGTCTGCAGCTGCAGCAAATTCTTGAAAAAAAACACAGCAGAATTCCTATCATTTTTCTCAGCGGCCACGGCGATGTACCGATTGCGGTGCGGGCAATGAAGGCCGGCGCGGCAGAGTTTTTGCAGAAGCCGTTCAATGACCGTGAGCTGCTGCGCAGTATTAAAGCAGCGCTGCAGCGGGATAGCGACTATCGAACCTCGCAATTACAGCACCAGCAATTCGACACCTTATTGCATACTCTCACGCCGCGCGAACATGAAGTCATGATGAAAATGATGGACGGCTACGCCAATAAGAAAATAGCGGTTGAATTAGGTATTAGCCAGCGTACCGTAGAAATTTACCGTGCTAACGTAATGCATAAGCTGCGAGTCGGCTCGCTGGCAGAGTTGATGAAAAACGCGCTGGCGCACGAGCCGTTCTAGTAAAAAAAGTATGTGCGGGGATGCAGCGCTTGAATCAAGTCCACAGTCGCGGCGTCAAAAATCTTACCGCAGCTGCAGGCGTGATTCTGTCGACGAATCACGCTGCCAATATTTTTTCACAATCTGTCTGGCCTCCCGATACGTACCGCTTGCGTTGTGTAGCGTCACACGCAGTAAACTTACCGGTAACTCGGCGACGCCGTCTCTGGTGTCGCGGCAGGCCATTATCTCATCCAGCGACTCATTCAAACCTGCCGTCGCTCTTCTGACGCTTAGCTTGGTCAACTGCTCCGCGCATTCACTCAAGCTGCCAATTGTCTCCGCCAGCGAGTAAGCGCCAGGCAGCGGTGTTAGAGTAAAGCTCGCGGTTACACGTTCGTTTTCCTTGGCAAACGAACGCGGCGCCAAGTGGCGTGCAGGCGCTGCGAATTTCTCAACTGGCGGAGAGTCACTTTTCGCGACGCTGACTTTGACGTCGCGATTAACCGATTCAAGATAGCTAATGCCGGTTTGCAGGGCGTACCAGTCCCGCTCGAGCAGCTGCTTTTCAGCGGTGGGAAAAATCTCGTTTTCTTCTGCGTCAATATGCTGACGGAAAGCGTCAATAAACTGTTGTAGCTGCGGCCGCAGTCGATCGCGGCGCGCTGGTTTGCCACCGTGAGAGATATCGTCCAGTTGCTGTAACAATCGGTTGCTCAACGCACGGATGTGTTGGTGCTGGTCGCGTATGTTTGCGAACCCCTCGGCGTCGTCTGCGTCGCGCTGCATAAGCTGTCGATACATTAGCTCTTCTTTGGGCTGTAACACCTCATGCGAAAAATCGTGCAGTTGCCGCATGGTGCTGTATATCAGTGTGTAGTTCGGTTGGCAGCGCGGCTGCCAGGCGTCGACCTGCTGCTGCAGAGTGTTAAGTTGTTGGCTGAGATAGCTGTTCTCACCGTACAGCGAGGTCATTACAGAGAGACGTACTGCTGCGGCTGACGGTTGGCTAGGCGCGCGGTTCGCGATAGGCGCCAACGTGCCAGGATCAAACGATAATTGTTGGTGGGCTGTTTCTGGCAATGACACGGCGTGCTCCCGGTGTGGCGTGGAGGAGCCTGCTCGATCCCGGGGTGCGATTTTCAATCGACCACCTTCCTTGATCCTTCAGGTTCATTTCAATTCTATTTGAGGGGTCGAGGATCTTATACCTCGCCGGGCAACGTTGCACTGACCAGCTTCATTTTTGTGAACAATGTCACGCGAATACAGGATTGTTTGCAACAGCGCAGCGATTGGTCTTGCAGTTACGTCATTTCGACTTTTGCCTTTGTGCCTAAAGACTGTTCGATGCGGGTCATCAACTGATCAAGATCTATCGGCTTTTGTAGCCAGTGATGGTGTGGCAGCGCATCGATTAGCGGCGCTGCCGTTGCGGCATTACCCCGCATGATTAACGCCGGCACGTCTTTACCGAGCATGACACGGATGCGTTTTACCAGCTGCACGCCATGGCTTTCCGGCAGTTGCAAATCACAAATAATCAGGTCAAGGTCAACACAGGTCGCCGCTTTGGCCAGCGCTTGTTCGTTACTTCTTGCCGTCAATACCTGCGCGCCTAACGCGCGTAAAAATACGGCGGTGGAGTCGAGTACGGTTGCATCTGCGTCCACTAACAACACCGACAGGCGATTTAACACATGCACTATGTCGTGGTCTTCGTCCGCTGCGCCGCTAGCAGGAGTAAACGGTACGCTAATAGAAAAGCGTGAGCCTTTGCCAAGTGCGGAAGTAACCGCAAGCTGATGCTCCAGTAACGCAGCAAACTGCTTGACGATGGGCAATCCCAACCCAAAACCGTGACGGCTATCCTGTAGTGCGCTATTGACCTGATAGAAGTCATCGAAGATTAACGCCAGATCTTGCCTGGCGATACCAACACCCGTATCGATTACGTCAAGGCGTAATTGCCGTCCCTCACGCTGGCAACCGAGTAGCACGCTGCCTTTGTCTGTGTAGCGAATCGCATTGCCTAGCAGGTTGCCAAGTATGCTGTTTAGCAGCGCAATGTCGCTCTGCAGCGTGCCGTCGCAACTCACCATGCGCAGCTGCAAGCTTTTTTGTTCGGCCGCTGGTTGATACTTTGCAAGCAGGCGTTGAAATAATGCCTGCACCGGAATATTGGTTTTGCTTATCTTGACCTGGCCAGCCTCAGCTTTGCCGACGCTGAGCAGCTCATCGACTTCCGCGACCATAGCGCTAACCCCCTGCTGTATCTTTAGCGCGATTTGGCGGCACTCTTCCTGCTCGCTTAAATTGTGCATGGTGGCGGCGTAGGCGTGCAGGCTTTGTAACGGTTGACGTAAATCGTGGCTGGCAGCAGTCAGTAACTTGCTCTTTGCATAGGTCGCATCGGCCGCTGCTCGCGATAGCTGTTGCACCTGTTGATTGGCTATGCGCAGCTGTTCGGTGCGCTTGGCAATCTTCTTTTCCAGTTCCTGACTCGCCTGCTGCGCCTGCTTGTTGGTTTGTATGCGTTCGATCGCAATTCCCGCTAACTGTGCTGCGGCTTCAACAAACTCGATCTCGGCGGCTTGCGGTGCTCGTGCTGCTTGGTAGTACAACGCAAATGCACCCAGAATCTGGCGTTTTGGCGAGAAGATAGGCTGTGACCAGCAAGCACCAAGATTAGCGCGTAAACTCAACTCTCGATAATTCTGCCAATAGGGGTGGGTGCTGATGTCTTCGACTACCACCCGTTCCCCGCTGTAGGCTGCGGCGGCAAACGAGCAGCCTTTTGGACCGATCACTATGCCGTCAATTGCCTGCGTATAGAATTCAGGCAGGCTGGGAGCGCAGGCCACATAAAGTTGTTGCTTGCCAGTATTGAGCAGCATTATCGAGGCAAGAATGGCGGGGTTATTTGCTTCAATAGACTCTACCAGCTGCATAAAAACTTCAGCCTGCGATGCGCCGGTGGCGATTAGCTCCAGCACCTCCGCGGCGGTGCGATTAAGCTGCTCGGCCCGCCTGCGTTCGGTAATATCGAGATGAAAACCCACCACTCGGGTCGGCTGCCGCTGCTCGTCAAGAAAGGACTCGCCAAAGCAATCCATCCATAGCACTTCGCCGTTGCGCTTGCGAAACCGAAGTTCGATGCGAAACGGCGCGGCGCGTTTTTTCTGCTGTTCAACCAGGACGTGAACGCGCGGTAAATCTTCGGGGTGGACCAGTTCCAGCAGACCTTGCATGCCGAGTTGATTAGCTTCAGGCCCGACGCTTAACAGCTGATAAAGGCTTGGCGACCAGTGCGCGGTGTCGGTCGCCATATCCCATATCCAATAGGCGTCGGTATGGGATTCCAGCAATTTACGCAGATCTATGTGGGCAGGTGATCTACGTTCTTCTGCCATATTTTTTATCTATGCAATTCATAAAAACATCGGTTTAGTGAGTCAGATACGCGCCAGTATGTTGTCGCAGCAGTAAGTATGAACCATCGCACAAACTGCCAACATAGCGCAAACCACTACCAATACAGTTGATACATCGCTCACACAGCGTGAGTGCGCAGGTCTCAATTACGGTGTAGTCCTGGCGGCGGCATTTATATAATATTCGATATTATATATCAGCTATAAGATGCTGATAAATAGCTATAAGTTATCCAAATTAATACCTCTGTACCCGGGCGCGTCGTAACATCGCTGCCGGTAAAGCGTGCAACACAATGTTTTACATGCGGTTTTTGCGAATATTGTCTACTCTTAATAGAGAACATTGATCGGTTAAAAAATGATCAATATAT
The DNA here is from genome assembly GCA_037969395.1 of Pseudomonadales bacterium. Lineage (GTDB taxonomy): Bacteria > Pseudomonadota > Gammaproteobacteria > Pseudomonadales > JAUIET01 > JBBKXJ01. The sequence continues at coordinate 220 of JBBKXJ010000116.1, read as the reverse complement.
GGCTACGTGCTACCAGAATGGTAAATCCTGATTAAGGATTGGAACACTTTATTGTGAAGAAGAAAACACATTCTAACAAACCGAACACGCCAACAATTTTTGAGGAGTTAGAACCGCGCGTACTGTTCTCTGCTGGCGTAGAGGGCTTCGTCGCGGGCGACGTTAATCCTCTCGGCGCAATTGAATTTGTGGTGGACGATAACCTGCAGCTGCTGCGCGC
>JBBKXJ010000115.1:0-5608 GCA_037969395.1 Pseudomonadales bacterium | reverse complement strand
GCGAAACCGGGCGAGGGCGGACAGTTGCCGGGTGGTAAGGTGAACGCTTTAATCGCCAGGCTGCGCTATTCGGTGCCGGGCGTCACCTTGATTTCGCCACCGCCGCACCACGATATTTACTCCATCGAAGACCTGGCCCAGCTTATCTTCGATCTGAAACAGGTCAATCCTGCCGCACTGGTATCAGTAAAACTGGTGTCGGAGCCGGGTGTCGGCACGATTGCGGCAGGCGTCGCCAAAGCTTACGCAGACCTTATTACCATTTCAGGTTACGACGGCGGCACGGCGGCCAGCCCGCTAACGTCTATCCGTTATGCCGGTTCACCGTGGGAATTGGGCTTAAGCGAGACGCAGCAAGCGCTGCGCGCCAATAACCTGCGTGACAAAGTGCGGGTGCAGACCGACGGCGGTTTGAAAACCGGCCTGGATGTTATCAAGGCGGCCATTCTCGGCGCCGAGAGCTTTGGTTTTGGCACCACACCAATGGTGGCGCTGGGCTGTAAATATCTGCGCATTTGCCACTTGAATAACTGTGCCACCGGTGTTGCCACCCAAAATGAAGCGCTGCGTGATGATCACTTCATTGGTACAGTTGAGATGGTGATGCATTTCTTCCGCTTCGTCGCCCAGGACACTCGTGAACTAATGGCTGCGTTGGGCGTGCGCAAGATGACCGACCTGATAGGCCGCACCGATTTACTGGAGCAGCTGCCGGGCTTAACCGAAAAACAGCGCAATCTGGATTTGAGTCGCTTGCTGAGCAACGATCATATCGATCCAAAGGCACCGCAATACTGTGGTTCGTCCAGTAATAACCCGTTTGACAAGGGCGAGCTAGCGGAAAGGATTGTGGCCGATACGCTGGCGACTATCGAAAGCCTCAAGGGCGGCGAATTCGCTTATACGGTAACCAATTGCGATCGCTCGATTGGAGCACGCTTATCAGGCGAAATCGCGAAACGGCACGGTAACTATGGCATGGCGAACGCGCCACTTGTGTTGCAGCTTACCGGTACGGCTGGGCAAAGTTTCGGCGTGTGGAATGCCGGCGGTCTGCATATGCATTTGGAAGGCGACGCTAACGACTACGTTGGTAAGGGCATGGCTGGCGGTAAGTTGGTGATCTACCCGCCGCGCCAAAGCACGTTTAAAACCTATGAAACGTCTATTGTCGGCAACACGTGTTTGTACGGTGCTACAGGCGGCCGCCTGTTTGCGGCGGGTACTGCCGGGGAGCGCTTTGGCGTACGTAACTCCGGTGCGTTGGCCGTCGTTGAAGGCACGGGCGATCACTGCTGCGAGTATATGACTGGCGGCGTGATTACCGTGCTGGGCACTACCGGCTACAACTTTGGCGCTGGTATGACGGGCGGCTTTGCCTATGTACTCGATCTTGATCGTATGTTTCCCGACAGATTTAATCGCGAACTGGTCGAGATATGCCGTATTATGACCGAGAGCTTCGAGCCCTATCGCACTCACCTCTATTCAGAAATTGAAGAATTTGTAGCGGCGACGGGCAGCGAGTGGGGGCAGGAATTGCTCGAAGACTTCGACCACTACATCAGTCGCGTCTGGCTGGTGAAACCCAAAGCCGCTAACCTCAAGCACTTGCTGCACAGTGTGCGTGCGCGTCCTGAGTAAAAGCAGACCGACCCCTTGGCGTCTCGCTGTTAAAGCCAGATATACCGAACATTACACTAGATACTTAATATGAGTGAAAGACTAGATAACAAGTTTCAGTTTATGGAGGTCGAGCGCCGCGACCCGGATAAGATTCCGCTACGTACGCGCAAGGTTGAGTATGTTGAAATATACGAGCCGTTTCGTCCCAAGCGGGTAAAAAGCCAGGCGCACCGCTGTATTGAGTGCGGCAACCCCTACTGTGAGTGGAAGTGTCCGGTACACAACTACATTCCCAATTGGCTCAAGCTGATTGCGGAAGGTAATATTCTGGAAGCAGTGGAACTGTGTCACGAGACTAACACGTTGCCAGAGGTGTGCGGCCGAGTCTGCCCGCAGGACCGCCTGTGCGAAGGGGCCTGCACTCTGAACGACGGGTTCGGAGCGGTAACCATAGGCTCTGCCGAAAAATACATTACCGACACCGCATTTGCGATGGGCTGGCGGCCGGACCTGTCGGGCGTGGTGGCGACCGGCAAGCGCGTGGCGATAATAGGCGCCGGGCCGGCCGGGCTGGGCTGCGCGGATATTCTCACCCGCGCCGGAGTGAAGGCAGTTATCTTCGATCGCTATCCCGAAATAGGCGGCCTGCTGACTTTTGGTATTCCAGCATTCAAACTGGATAAAAAAGTGATGCAGCTGCGGCGCGAAATTTTCGAAGACATGGGCATAGAATTTCGCCTCAACATTGAAGTTGGCACCGATATCAGCATGCAAACGTTATACGATGAGTACGACGCCGTGTTCCTCGGAATGGGAACGTATACCTCAATGAAAGGGGGCTTCGCCGGCGAAAACCTGCCCGGCGTGTATGACGCCCTACCGTATTTGATATCAAATATTAACCGCCACCTGCACTTTGAAAAAGCGGAGGGTGATTTTGTTGACTTAAGCGGTCGGCGCGTAGTCGTGTTAGGAGGTGGTGACACAGCGATGGACTGTAACCGTACTGCGCTGCGCCAGGGCGCGGCCAGCGTGCAGTGCGCCTACCGCCGTGACAAACAAAACATGCCCGGTTCACGCCGCGAAGTCGCCAATGCGCAGCAGGAAGGCGTAGAGTTTTTGTTTAACCGCCAGCCGGTGGAGATCATTGGCGACGAGCACGTGACCGGCGTCAAAGTGGTGCGCACGCGTTTGGGCCAGCCTGATGAGAACGGCCGCCGAGTACCTGAGACCGTGCCGGGCAGCGAAGAAATACTCGACGCCGATGCAGTAATTATTGCCTTTGGCTTTCGCCCCAGCCCGGCAGACTGGCTTGCCGATTTTGCGATAGAAATCGACAACGGCGGTCGGGTGGTGGCACCTGAAAAGGCGCCGCGTCCCTTCCAGACCAGCAATCCCAAAGTGTTTGCCGGCGGCGACATGGTACGCGGCTCCGATCTGGTGGTGACTGCGATATGGGAAGGTCGCGAGGCGGCTAAGGCTATGCTCGACTACCTGGAAGTGTAATGCCCGAGAAAAACACCACTTTCCTGCGTGCGCTGCGCCGCGAGCCGGTAAGCTATACGCCAGTTTGGATGATGCGCCAGGCGGGCCGCTATTTGCCGGAGTATCGCGCTAGCCGCGCGCAGGCCGGTGGCATCATTGATTTGTTTACCAATCCGCAGCTTGCGTGTGAGGTCACACTGCAACCGCTTGAGCGCTTTCCTCTCGATGCGGCGATTTTATTTTCCGATATCCTGACCATACCGGATGCCATGGGGCTAGGTCTGTATTTTGCGACAGGAGAAGGCCCAAAGTTTAGAAAAACGATAAGCGCGGCGGCCGACGTGGAAGCTTTGCCGGTTGTCGATCCCGCTCAGGATTTGCCATATGTGATAGACGCCGTGCGCCTCATCCGCAATGAGTTAAACGATCGCGTACCACTGATTGGCTTCTCCGGCAGCCCGTGGACGCTGGCGACCTATATGATCGAAGGTGGTTCCAGCAAAGACTTTGCCAAAACCAAAACGCTGGCTTTTAACGAGCCGCAGGTAATGCATGAGTTGCTTGAAAAACTGGCGCTATCGGTGCAGGCGTATTTGAACGCACAAATCGCTGCCGGTGCGCAGGCGGTTCAAATATTTGATACCTGGGGCGGCGTGCTCAGCACGGCAGCCTACCGTGAATTCTCGCTCAACTACATGCAAAAAATTATTGCCGGACTGGCCCGCGAACATAACGGCGAACACATCCCGGTTATTGTCTTTACCAAGAACGGCGGCGGCTGGCTACAGTATATTCTGCAAAGCGGCTGCGACTGCATCGGTCTGGACTGGACGCTGGACATGGGCGTAGCGCGCGCGGCGGTAGACTCCAGCGTCGCATTGCAGGGCAATATGGACCCGGCAATGTTGCGCACTACACCGCAACGCATAGAGCAGGAAGTAAAGAGTATATTAAAGAGCTACGGCTCGGGTGCCGGCCATGTGTTTAATCTGGGCCACGGTATAACACCTGATATCGACCCCGACAACGTGCGTGCGTTTGTCGACGCGGTGCACGAACACTCGGCCGCTTATCACCAGTAAAAATATCTTTAGCTAAAATGCCACTTGGCTAAAGCTTGTCGAAGCCGCAGAGGCCTTAATAGAGGGGAAAATTCCGGGACTTTCCCTAATGAGGATGCCAGGGATAGAGCCCCCAGGGATTTACGGCGCGTCCTGAAAATTTCCCCGCTGTTAAGGTCCGACTGGATACTGAACTAAATGGCATTGCCGCTAGTTATGCAGCCGCGTCAATAGCGCTTCATAGGTTGTGATCCATCGACCGGGCCGGCTCGTCGCAACTAGGCCTGCCGATGATTACTGCCGGTACGCCGGCAACGGTTGTGTGGGCTGGCACATCGTTTAACACCACACTGCCGGCACCAATCTTCGCACCCCTGCCAATACTAATGTTACCCAGCACTTTGGCGCCGGCGCTAATCAACACACCTTCGCCGACCTTAGGGTGGCGATCGCCCGAAATTTTGCCGGTGCCGCCCAGCGTCACCGATTGCATTAACGACACGTTATTTCCGACCACGGCGGTCTCTCCAATGACAACGCCGGTGGCGTGGTCAAGCAATATGCCGCTGCCAATGCGCGCGGCCGGATGAATATCAACACCAAACTCAACCGAAATACGGTTTTGCAAAAACAGCGCCAGTGATTCACGCCCGGCACCGCACAGCCAGTGCGCTACGCGATACGCCTGCAGCGCATGAAAGCCTTTAAAGAACAAAAACGGTACCGAAAGTCTGCTGCACGCCGAGTCGCGGTCGGCTACCGCCTGCAGGTCGGCACGGATGGCGGTGCGAATACCAGGCTCGGTATCCAGCGCTTCCTGAATAACCTCGCGTATCAGCAGCGCGGATGCGGTAGCGCTATCCAGTTTATTCGCAAGGTGAAAGCTAAGAGCTGCCTCCAGCGTTGCGTGATTAAGAATAGTCGCATGAAAGAAGCTTGCTAATACAGGCTCCTGGCGCGCATCTTCCGCTACTTCTGTTTGAATTTGCTGCCAAACAGCATCGTCCGATACGTGAGTAACGGCGTCGGTGCTGGCTATGCGAATACGGTGGGTTGGCATATATCGTTACTCCAGGGATAAATCTGCGCTGCAGCGCCAAAGTGAGTGGCTGCTGGCCTGGTATTTGGCCTCAAAGGGTGTCAATGGTTCCGCCACGGACAGTGGCGCGACCGCGCACTGCCGACCAGCATAATGCAATGCGGCGGCGAATTCTAATGCGTAAGTATGCCAGTTGGTGCGTAACTCAAGCGTGCCTCCCAGCGCGGGTAGTAACGGAAACCCCGCTGAGCCATGCCAGCGGCGCTGTATATGGCGTCTTTTCGGCCATGGGTTGGGGTACAGAATAAAATGTTTCGCCAGCTGCCACTGCTGTTGCACCGCAAGCTGCCAGAAACCTTCGAGCTCTGCACGCACGACAATACAGTTTTCCGGCAAG
>JBBKXJ010000114.1:0-11612 GCA_037969395.1 Pseudomonadales bacterium | reverse complement strand
TGTTCTCCCTCGACGTAGGCCCACTATGCCTTCGGGAAAACGCCTCGCACTGGACCGCTTTTGAACTGACTGCATTAGGCAATATCACCTTGAAGGGGTACTAGTCCTTAGGCGCATCACTGCCAGTTTCAGTACGCGCACAAGGTTGGCTAAGGAACGATCACAAAATAACTTGCCGCTCTTGCTTGTCTTTTTGTCCGTCTTCTACGTCCCCTCGAGGGCCTACTTTTGGTGCGGTAACAGTTACATAGTTCGACTATGCGCCTGTTACCACGCCTCGAAGACAAACAAAAATCCGGCGCAATAGCGTCAAGTTATTTCGTTCTCATTCCTAAGCTGGGTACGCGGCGAGCTAAAAGGCCACGCTGCGGTATCATCTGCAGTTTCTGGTGACGCTTGCGCTGCAACTGCCGCGTGCTGGCTTTCGAGTCGACCTACATGCCAGAACGCTGCACCATAGGCAAGACTGCCGAACATAACAGCGCCTGCAATCTCACCGGTTAATACACCAGCGGCGCCATACCATTGGGCGAACAGATAAACCAGCGGTACCGTACCCAACAGCATACGCAGGAAATTGAACACGGTTGCAAGATAAGCGCGATGCAGATTGTTAAAGACAGCATTGGCGATAAACAGCATGCCGTTAAACATAAAACCGGCCACCAGCCAGTGCGTGTAAAAACGAATCAGCTCAGCCGCGTCACCGCTGGCATCGAAAGCGTTAATGATTAGACCAGTGAGCATGAACAGCAATAACCACACCGCAAGGCTGTAGCCAACATTGAGCAGCAATGCGCTCAGCAAACTACGTCGCACTCGCTGGTACAAACCTGCACCGGCGTTTTGGCCAACGATAGGGCCGATAGCGCTGGACAACGAAAAAACCGCAGCAAATGCAACCGGTGTAATGCGCCCGAGGATAGCTGCGCCGGCCACTGCGCCGTCGCCGAACCCGGCCATAGTTTTGAGCACATAGGCTGCGCCAATCGGGGTTGCCAGATTAGTAAGCAAAGCCGGCGCAGCAATCGGTACGATAGCGCGCATATCGCGCTGCAGCTTATGCCAGCGAAATGCAGTGGGCAGGGCATGCACCAGGAAAATTGCCCGGCAGGCAATTGTCAACAACACCACCCGCGCCACCAATGACGCCATTGCCGCGCCTTCAATACCCCAGCCGAAGGTGAAGATAAAGATGGGGTCCAGTGCGGCATTAGTCAATGCGGCCCAGACGGTGACATACATCGACCGGCGTGCATCACCCATCGATCGCATGGCAGCGGCGGCGCACAGGCCTACCGCCAGCAGCGGCGTGGTTGGCAACAGAATATTGCTATAGGCACTGGCAAACTCCAGCGTTTCACCTTCTGCGCCGAGAAACATCAGCAGCTCACGCTGATAAAACCAGGCCGGAAACGAGATGAGCACTGCCACCAACGCACTGCTAAGCAGCACATTGGTGCAGTAATCGCCGGCCAGCTGGCGGTTATGAGCACCCTCGGCGCGCGCCACCAATGCGCCCATCGCTATCTGCAGGCCTATGCTTACTGCCGTAAGAAAAAATAGTAGCGTACCGGAAAAACCAATTGCTGCGGCCAGTTCCTCTTGCCCCAACAGACTGAGAAAATACATATCCACCAGGTCAACCGTAAACAGCGTGAGCAGTCCAACGGCGCTGGCGCTGGTCATCACAATAATATGTTTGGTGGGTGAACCGCGGGTAAAAACTGCTTTTTGCATACGGAAAACGAGAAGGTAAGTCAGCCTGCTATGTTACTCCTGACGCCGCAACAACACACGTGGGCTGCTTAGCCCTGGGCATACGTCGGCTAATAATCTGCGTTAGAATATGTGCCTTTACGCTGAACTTCCTCGCATGACTGATTCCGTGTCTGACATTGACAATGCCTCACAGCTTGACCCCGACGATTGGCCGGCGTTTCGCGAGCAGGCGCATCGCGCACTTGATGTCGCACTTGATCATATCCAGCAGCGCCCCGAGCAGCCGCTGTGGCAGGAGATTCCGGATCAGATAAAAGCATTGAACGACGCACCGCCCGCCGTCGGCATGCCGCTGGATGGCATTGTGCAGCAAGTACGCGATCAGCTGTTGCCGTACACGCTGGGCAATACCCACCCGCGATTCTGGGGCTGGGTGCACGGCTCCGGCACGGCAAGCAATGTAATTGCTCAAATGATGACTGCAGCGATTAACGCCAACATGGCGGGCAGGGACCACGCGCCGATATATATAGAGGCACAGGTGATTCGCTGGATGGCGCGGCTGTTTAACCTGCCACAAGCTGCCAGCGGTATGCTGTGTACAGGTACTTCCAGCGCCACGCTGTTAGGCCTTGCGGTAGCACGCCAGCAAGCGCTGGGTAGCGACGCGCGTCGGCTGGGGAACGCGGCAAGCCCCGGGCTGGTCGCCTATTGCTCGCAGCAGGCGCACGTGTCAGTGGTCAAAGCGGTTGAGCTGCTGGGTTTGGGCAGCGAGGCGCTGCGTAGCGTGCCGGTAAACGATGATTACACTATGGATTGCACCGCGCTGGCTAGACTAATGGCCGAAGACCGACAGCGCGGCTTGCAGCCATTCGCCGTGGTCTCTTGCGTTGGCAGTGTTAATACCGGTGCCATCGACGACCTGAATAGCATTAATCGGCTATGCAGAGAACTTGGTATCTGGCATCACGTCGACGGTGCCTTTGGCGCGCTGGCAATTCTCTCTGCTCAACTCAAGCCTCGCCTGGAGGGGATCGACAAGGCAGACTCGATTGCCTTCGACTTTCACAAGTGGATGCACGTCAGCTACGCTGTCGGCTGTCTGTTGGTGCGCAACGGCGAACAGCACCGGCAAACGTTCGAGACCTCTGCTGCGTATCTGCAAAATGAAACACGCGGCATGGCCGGCGGCGGGCCGTGGCCGAGCGAGTACGGCATCGATTTATCGCGCGGCTTTGCGGCGCTGGGTGTCTGGTTTCAGCTAAAAGAAATGGGCACTGAAAAATTGGGCAGCGCGATCTACCGCAACTGTTTGCAGGCTAACTGGCTTGGTGAGCGTGTTGGTAATAATGAGGCATTGCAGTTGCTGGCACCGGTATCTCTCAATATTGTTTGCTATCGCTATCATCATGCCGCTTTGTCTCTCGCCCAGCATAATGAACTTAACCGGCATATTGTTGTTGAACTGCAGTGTCGCGGTATCGCTGCGCCATCGGCGACCACACTACACGGCGTAGCGGCAATTCGGGTATGCATCGCCAACCATAGAACGCGCAAAGCCGATCTTGAAGCGCTGTTGGTGGCTACCGAACTAATTGCCGAACAATTAATAGAAACACATTACCAGCAGAGGGCATAAACTTAATGCGCGCAACTACTTACAGGCCCATTCTGTGTCTATTTAGCACTTTACTGCTACTCGCCGCCAGCCCATTGACAAGCGCGAAGCAGAAGGTCGATAGCATCGTCTATGGCGACTACGTGGTTACCATGGTCGAAGGTCAGGCGTTGATTGAGGATGGTGCCGTCGCCGTTACCGGCACCAACATGGTCGCCGTGGCGACCCGTCAGGAGATTGACAAGGCCTACCGGACAGAGACAAGCCTCAAGGGCAAAAATCGCATTCTTATGCCGGGTTTAGTCAATGGGCATACCCACAGCGCCATGACACTATTTAGAGGCATGGCTGACGACCTCGATCTGATGCACTGGTTAACCAACTATATATTTCCACTGGAGGGGCAGTTCGTCACAGCAGAATTTGTCGCTCAGGGCGCCGAGCTGGCCTGTTGGGAGATGATACGCGGTGGTACCACCACATTTGTGGATATGTACTTTTACCCCGAAGTGATAGCGGGCGTGGTAGCAGACTGCGGCTTGAGAGCGGTTATCGCAGCGCCTGCGATTGACTTTCCCAGTCCCGGATTCAAAGGCTGGGATGATTCTTTCGCGGCAGCGGAAGCCTTCGTTAGTCAGTGGCAAAACAAAAACGAGCGCATTACAACAGCCTTTGGCCCGCACTCACCGTACACAGTCTCTGCCGATCATTTGCGCGAGGTAGCTGTCAGCGCGCGCAGGCTCAACGCACCGGTGAGCATGCACATTGCCGAGGCAGCGGCAGAAACCGCTACTATTAAAGACAAGTATGACACCACACCGCTGTTGCACGTTGCGGATACCGGTCTGCTTGATACTACTCTGATCGCGGCGCATATGGTGCATCTCAATAGTGAAGAGATAAAGCTGATTGCCGGTAAACAGGTGGGCGCAATTCACAATCCTACGTCGAACTTGAAATTAGCGGCCGGTATTGCGCCGCTCACTGAAATGCTGGCGGCAGGCGTATTGCTTGGTCTGGGAACCGACGGCGCGGCGAGCAACAACGATCTCGACCTGTGGGAAGAAATGCGCCTTGCGGCGTTGCTGCATAAGCAACAACAAAATGACCCGAAAGCCATACCGGCGCAGACTGCGCTGGAACTCGCCACCCGCCGTGGCGCCGCGGCCATAGGCCTCGGCGACAGCATCGGTCAGCTTAAACCGGGCATGCGTGCCGATATGATTCAGGTGTCGCTGGATAGCCCTAGGCTGGCACCAATGTACAGCGCTATCTCGCACCTCGTATATGTTGTCGACTCGAACGATGTGGTGATGACGATGGTGTCCGGCCAGGTGTTAATGGCCGAAGGTAAAGTCAAAACTCTGGATGGCGCGAAAATAAAGGCGGCAGCAGACATTAAAGCAAAAGAGATTGCTGCAGCAATTGCTAAAAAAGTTCGCTGACTGCAACGCGTTAAAATCCACTCAAGTCTGTATCGAGGTGCATCGTGATTTACCTGAAAATGATAGTGACGCTAATTTGTGTCAGCGCAAGTCTGCCAGTTTCTCTACCAGCAATCGCGGCGCCTGCACAATCGGTCAACACAGATGCTTGCCAGCATGCCCCTCTAGCATTGCAAGTGCTTGGCTCAGGTGGGCCGGAATTCGGAGATCAACGCGCCTCAAGCAGCTACCTGATTTGGCACAACGGCAAGGCGAGGATACTGATCGATATGGGCGGCGGAGCAGCGCTGCGCTTTGAACAAAGCGGCGCCAGAATTGAAGACCTGTCGGCGATTGCATTCACACATTTACATGTAGACCACAGCGCCGATTTTCCCGCTTTGGTGAAAGCGTCATATTTCAGCGACCGAACACAGGAGCTACCCGTGTTCGGCCCCGAGGGCAACAAACTACTGCCTTCCATGACCGGCTTCACCGAGGCGCTGTTCGGCAAGTCTGGTGCATGGCCCTATCTGGGTGATCTGTTTGACGTTGGTTCAAACAGCAACTTCCATTTCAGCCCCGTTACAGTCAAGACAAATAAAGACAAGGTTCAGTCGGTTTACAATAACAAGCAGGGGCTGAAACTAAGCGCCATAACAACCCACCATGGTCCGCTGCCAGCGTTGGCCTGGCGGGTCGATGCGGGAGAGACAGGCATAACCTTCAGCGGCGATATGAATGGCGACTTACAATCGCTACCCAGGCTGGCCCAGGGCAGTCGCGTATTGGTCGCCCACAATGCGGTGCCAGAGTCGGCCGCAGGCAGCGCACGGGAGCTACACATGCCACCTTCGACTATTGGCGAAATCGGCGCGCAGGCAAGCGTGGGGGTACTAGTCCTGTCGCACAGAATGAGCCGCACTTTGGCAACTGCAACAGAAACGCGCCAGCTAATCGATAAGCGCTACAAGGGTGAAGTAAGGTTTGCGAATGATCTGGATTGTATTGTAATCAGCCCGACGGGAGAGAAGCCGTGATAACGCTAAACCTTTGCGGCAAGGTGCATGAACTCGACGTGCCTAGCCACACTTCAAAGTAATTGATCGATAGTTTGTCCGAAACCGTTATTGCTACCAAGCATCTGCTCGGTCATTAGATTGCGATCAAGAAAATCCTGAAGATCTGGCGAATCGCCAGCTTCGTCGGTTGCGGATTCTGACGCTGCAGCGGTTGTGTTCTCTGTGGCTTGATTTGGCTGCTCATTATTGACGCCGTCCGCATCCTGCGTCTGCTTTGCCAGCTCCACCTGCGCTTGAACTTTCATTTGCGTCGCCTGCGCTGCCACCGAGCGATCTTGCGCAGAGGGGCTTGCCGGCGCCAGCGCGGCTCTGCGCACCGTATCGGCCTTACGTATTGTCGCTTCCGGGTCGCCGGAGACCCCGCTGGTGGAAATAGAGACCTCGCCGCCAACGGCATAACTTACCCCATTGGGGCCCTGTTCCAATGTATAGCTTGGCGATCCCGCAAATGACCCACCGATGGAAGCGTGTGCCTGCTCATGCGCGCGCACCTCCCGGTCGCGTGCAGCCAACTCTGAAATGACCTCCAGATCTTGCTGCTGTTGCTGTTTGGCGGCAGAATCCTGGCTGGCGTGCTGTTGCTCTTGCTGTAGGCCCGGCCCGGCCGTTTCTGACGACTGTTTGACCGACGTGCTCTGCACGGCGGGATCCTGCTCGCCGGGTGCAGTGACAGGATGCGTACTTGCTGACGCGGCGGGGAGCGTTGGCGTGAAGCCGCTGGACGATATTGAACTAATCATAAGCCACTACTTCTTTCTGGAAAGAGACGCTTCATTCTGCAAAGTGTAGTACAAAAATTGATCTATGGAGTGGGGTGCGTCACATTTTAGTAGGGCGTTACAGTTGTACGTCAAAACCTTTTTAGCTGTGACCAACCAAAATTAGTTCTCTTTATTTCTCGCCTGCAGAACAAGCGTCGTTACCAGCTCGGCATGTTCAATCACAAATTTCTTAAAGTCTTTCTCGAGCGGTGTCGATGCCGGAATTTTACCCTGCACTGCCTTAACAAACTGCGTTTGTTGCGGTTGAAAGGGGTCAATCAGCCCGCTAACCAAATACACCAGATATTTGCCGGCATAACCGATAAGATGTTTTGTTTTGGCCGAATACTCGTCGCTAAGGTCGACATCTATGCCGCCATCTTTTATTATTTCGATGTGAGAATCTGGAAAGCTGCTGCTAATAGTCGACATACTTTCCAGCAGCAGACTGATCATCTGCGTATCTCGCAGTATTTCAACATGGCCGCTATTGAACCCATGTTGTTTTGCTGATTGTTGTTGAGCAGGGGAGTAAAGCTGACTGGACAATGGCACCACACCATCACTGTTCTCACCGAGCTTTAACGCTTTGGAATTGTTATACGCATAGAAAAGTTGGTGTTCGACAAAACCAGGTAACGGCTTCCTGTACAGTTGCTCCATAAACTTACTCCCCGGGGCCAAATCCCTCCATGCCGGCAATACCATCAAGCCCTTCTCGACACCTGATTTTGCGGCGGGATGGCCACCTAAAGGGCTGGCGATAGTGATAAACAGGCGCAATTTGTTTTCGGTAACTTTGTTCTGATACTTGTTTAGCGCCTCCCTCACAACCAGTCCGCCCATACTATGCGCAACCACTATCATCGGCATGTCCCCGAGTGGAATCACCTTGCCTGACAGAAATAAATCATAAAAGAAGTCGGCGAGCTGATCCAAATCGCCGCCCGATGGATAATAAAAAAACCAGGGCCTATAGCGTTCACGATTCAAACTATCAATTATCGCGGCGAAAGAACGTGCGCTAGCGTCAATACCATGAACAAAAACAACAGGAATCTTGTGAGCCTCATCCTCCTCCAGCGCATAGAACATTGTTGGTGCAATTTCCAGAAACGACGCTGGGTCGTACATCCCCAGCGTCGCGATATTTTGATCGAACACGGGATCATCGAGCTGTCGAATAGTGCCAGCGGGATAATACAATGACTGCTGAGTGGCGACACGCTGCTTTACCGTAAAGGGTTCAGCCGCAAAAACTGATTTGGCCGTGCCCAGCATGATCTCAATTTGCGATACCATTTTCGCGGCCGTTGTCGCCGGATCAAGATTAAGCGATTTCTCACCAACGATTTCATGCGGCTCAAATAGGCCATCTCTATCAAGATCAGCAAATACCAGCAGGCTGTAAACGCCAGGCGGCAGGTTAAGTCCGAAGTGCGTTCCCGCTCTGTCAAAAAACATGGTGTCAACACGTTCGTTCTTTTTTAAATCACTCGAATAGGCCGCTATGGCCAGCGGCAGGTTGGTAAACGTATTTGTGCTATCAATCGTTTTCCCAATAACAAAAAATGTTTCCCGGTCGAGCATATGCTTGAGGTTAACCTGGCTGGGTGTAGCGTCCTGAAGACGAGCGTAATCTGCTTGTATCGCTGTGTATTTAAGGTAGGTGCAGGCACTGAGTAACAATGGTAAGCAAAGAATAAGCCTTATAGATACGCCTTTCATATTCTGCTTTGCTCCCTGTGTTTTGTGCTAGCCCACTGACATTCTGCCGGTAAGTTTGTTGGGTGCTGTTGCTGAGTTGAACGCTGGAGTTGCTGACATAGTACAACACACTGCAGGCCTTTATTGACTGGCAGCGCATCAGGATATTAGCCAGACGTACTCCGTCTACGTTCCAAACTCGGTCCACCGACACTTATCCGGTATAGTTCGCTTTCTTTCACACGCGGACACGTAACGGTCAGGCATACCAATATGTGGAACAAGTGGAAGGGCAGGATGCCGGTAATCTACTACAAGGAGTTGAAGTTAGAGCCTTGATATATTTACACGTTGTTATCAAGCGCAGATCAAAATAAAAATCATGACGGAGGTTTTATGAGAATTGTATCAGTAATAGCTTCAATCCTGCTTTTGGCAAGCTGGTGTTCAGCTCAGGCGGTTGCCGCCGACGTTAGCGCTAAAGAAGAGCGAGCAGACGCTTCAGCATCGACCCTGCAGCAAAAGCAATGGATTCATGGATCTGCCGATTGCGAATCGAATACAGACCCCGCCATTGAAGTTTTTCGCTACGATCAATCAAGCTACATACTGCGTCAAAATAAGTGTCTTAGTTTTGAAGCGCCTTTCATTTACGTACTCGTCGGCAAACAGAAAGTGCTTGTGCTGGACACCGGGGCAACCGAGAGTGCTGCTGAATTCCCGTTGTATAAAACGGTGCTTTCCTTAATCAAGGCGCAGTCAAAGCAGGAAGATGCGGCTGCTAAAGAGTTGTTGGTCATTCACTCCCATAGCCACAGTGATCATTACACAGGCGATTCTCAGTTCGAAGGGAAACCGAATGTCACGCTGATAGAGCCAAACCATGCCGCCATGACCGGGTTTTTTGAATTTAACAAATGGCCTGATGACGAGGCCACTGTTGAATTAGGCGACAGGAAACTCACCATTATTCCAACACCCGGGCACCAGGAAGAAGCGCTGACTGTTTACGATCCGCAAACGAAATGGCTGCTTACCGGAGATACATTTTATCCCGGCTATATCTATGTCAAACACTGGGATGCTTACAAAACAAGCATTGCGCGCCTACTTGCATTCTCTACTACCCATGAAATAAATGCGGTGTTGGGCGCTCATATTGAAATGCAGGACAAGACTGGTGAAATTTATCCCATTGGTACCACTTATCAGCCAGAGGAAGCCTCACTCGCTTTAAGTCCAGAAAGCCTCGCCGCACTAAATTCAGCGATCAACACGTCAGCTAAACCGAAAAAAATCATATTTGATGAATTCATCGTGGTACCCATGAATATATTTCAACGGACGATCAGTAAGGTGGCGAAATGGTTTGTTCGGTAATTTTCAATTCCATCACCTCGCCGCTGCTTCCCCGATGGTTCACCGCCGCGCTAACAGGCTGGTGGCAATTCGCACCCGTCGACCGTCGTCCGCAATGACCTTGCTACCTTTAGCGTAACCTGCCTGTCTGGCAAGGTTCAAACGGCCGGCCTGCATGGCGGTCAGCGTGTTGTCGCCCGGGGTGAATACACGCAACACGCCGGCTGCGTCAGCCATATAAAATGGTTTTTTCCAGCTATTCACCAGCGCCGTGTCGACGGCGGAGAAATATTTTCTAGCGTGACCCGCGGCACCGTGGGTATGCCAGAATGCCACCACCTTGGCGCCGCGGGGCAGGGCGATGCGCACGCTGACCGTGTCTTCGCCGCTCATGCCCTGGCCGACCGTGTAGCGATAGCCGCCGTTGTGCTGCAGGATAGCGCCGATAAATTCGCGGTCTTGCGCAATCGACAGCGGATTGTACTGGTTTGCCGCCGCCCGCACCGCCGTCAGCTGCGAGCTAAAAGTCGGCGTGGCCACTGCAGTCGACTTTGCGCGAACGGCTGGGTTATGGTTCGGCTGGGCGGCATAGCGGCCTGCGGTGATGTCGTCTGATTCGGATATCGAGCTGCATGATGCCAGCAAAGCGGATAAGATAACGATGGTCAGGCCAGTCAATCGAATAGGAATTTGCATTTCCGTCTTTACCCCAGGTCACTGCGTTAGTGGTGAGAGGCCAGTGTCGTAAAAGGCGTCTTCGCAAGCCTGCGGGTTGGCGGAAGAATGCTGTGGTTTAGCCGAAGGATACTTGGAAAAACTTCGGGAAACCTTCGGGAGAAAATATTTCTTAATATAATCAGAGAGTTACAATAGCCGTATTTATCTCTGTAATAAGCTCAAAAGCTCGGGGAAAAGGCGTGATAACGGACCAGCAAAGCAATAATTCCGATCCCAAACATACGCTGCTGAGCGGCTTCCGTCTGGCCGAGTGGGTCATCGAGCCGTTGACCAACACCTTTAAGCACAATGGCCATACCCGCCACGTCGAACCGAAGGTCATGGATGTGCTGTTGTGTTTGGCCCGTAACGCCGGCGAGGTCGTGAGCCGCGAGCATTTGCTGACTGAGGTATGGGCCAATCTGGTCGTAACCGACGAAGTGCTGACCCGCTGCATTTCCGAGTTGCGCACCGCGCTTGGCGACACCTCACGCGAACGGCGCTATATCCGCACGGTACCCAAGCGCGGTTACGCGTTAATGATGCCGCTCACCGCGCTAAGCGATGGGCCGGAAGTTGTAACTGACCCGCCGCACGAGCCAGCACAGCAATCTGAATCGCTGCATGAAGAGCCGGCCGAGCCGCAGCCTGAACTCAAAGCCAACACTGCTGCGGCTGCTAGCACCGCCAACCGTGCAGCGCCAGCAAGCGATAGTCATGCCACGCCCTGGTTGGCGCGCGAAATTCTCAGCCTGCTTAAGTCCGTTGTGCAGGCCCTGACCAGGGTCAGCGTTTTGATGCTGGCTGTGATATTCGGTGTGTTTCTGTTGATTGTGCTGGCCGCTGTGTTAACTGATCCCAAGATTACGGTGACAAACGATTCTGATGACGCTGCAAATGTAGTAGACAAAATTGGCGATCGTTTAGCGCTTGTGTTTGACGACCAACCGGAAGCCATAGCCGGCGGCACTGCTGAGCCCAGCGACGAGCCTCTAACGGTAGCCGTATTACCCTTTATCAATTTGAGCGGCGACCCCGACAGCGATTATTTCAGTAATGGACTGGCCGAGGATATTCGCAATACCTTGATCAGCACGCCAAAGTTGGGAATTCGGGTTGCAGCCCGCACCTCATCCGAAGCGTTTAAAAATAAGGCGATAGACATTCGCGAAATCGGCGAACAGCTCAATACCAAATCGTTGGTAGAGGGCACGGTGCGCAT
>JBBKXJ010000113.1:0-6406 GCA_037969395.1 Pseudomonadales bacterium | reverse complement strand
AATGTAGAAGAGGGTCACCCCATGTTCAAGAAACGTAACCTAACCATTGCCGTCGCGTCAGCGCTGGGCATAACGTCAGCCGGTTTCAATCTACCTGCGATAGCGCAGGATGAAGAGATCCTATTGGAAGAAATCGTCATTACCGGCTCGCGTATCAAAAAAACTAACCTTATCAGCTCCAGCCCGGTGGTTTCAGTTGGCGCTGAAGAGTTAACGTTTACCGGCACCACCCGTGTAGAAGATTTGGTACGTAATCTGCCGCAAGTCTGGGCAGACCAGGGCACTGGCCAGTCTAACGGTGCCACTGGTACGGCTACATTGGATTTGCGTAACCTCGGCCCGGAACGGACACTGGTGCTGGTCAACGGTCGCCGTCTTCCGGCTGGTTCACCAATTTCCGGCGGTGTGGGTGCCGACATCAACCAGATTCCTGGTGCCTTGATTAAGAACATTGAAGTGTTAACCGGTGGTGCATCGGCAGTCTATGGTTCTGACGCGGTTGCGGGCGTCGTCGACTTTCAGATGGTGGACGATTTCGAGGGCGTTAAGCTGAGTTATCAGTTCAGCCAGAACTGGCATGATAACGACGACAGCGGTATACAAAGAGTTGTTGAGGACGCCGGCTTCCCCGCAGCCAATGGGTTGCAGGCGGATGGTGACACGACCGACATCTCACTCATTATCGGCGGCAACCTCGACGGCGGCCGCGGTAACGTGACGGCCTATGCAACTTACCGTGATATTGAAGCCGTCACCCAGGCGGAGCGTGATTACAGTTCCTGCGGCCTCAGCGACGACCTGACCTCATGCGTTGGCTCTACCACCATTCCCGAAGGCCGCATTACCGACTTCGACGCGTTCGACTTCAAAGTGGCAGGCTCAGACTTTGTAGACCGCGACGGTACGACTTACAACTTTGGCCCGCTAAACTACTTCCAGCGGCCTGATGAGCGCTATACCGCTGGTGCATTCGCGCACTACGAGATCAACGAACACGTCGAAGCATTCTCCGAATTCATGTTTATGGACGACCGCTCATTGTCTCAAATTGCGCCCTCCGGTGCATTCTTCGTCACCGATACGCTCAACTGCGGTAATCCATTGATGTCTGCGCAGCAGTTCGACCAGCTCTGCGGTCAGTTCGGCCTCACTGCAGCCGACACGCAAAGCGCCTATGTTGGGCGGCGTAATGTTGAGGGCGGCAATCGCCAACAAGATTTGCGCCACACGTCGTTTCGCGGCGTATTCGGTTTACGCGGTGATATCAACGACGCGATGGGCTACGAGGTTTCCTATCAGTACTCCGAAGTGAGCATGGAGAATACTTATCTTAACGATCTGTCGATCACCAAGATTGGCCGGGCACTCAATGTGGTTGACAACCCCGTCAATCCTGGTGAGGCGGTCTGTCAATCGGTTGTCGATGGCTCTGATCCTGACTGCGTGCCGTGGAATATTTTTACCACAGGAGCGGTAACGCAAGCGCAAACTGACTACCTGGTGTTACCGTTGTTTGCTCGCGGTACTACCGACCAGACCATTTTCAATGCCTTTATGACGGTCAGTCTTGGCGAGTACGGCCTTACACTGCCCACGGCAGAAACCGGCATCGAAATAGCGTTCGGTTATGAACAGCGCGAAGAGAATCTTGCGTTCAACCCGGACTCGGGCTTCCTCTCCGGTGATGGCGCGGGCCAGGGGGGGGCTACCCTTGCCGTTGACGGCGGCTACGATGTTAAAGAAGTGTTTGTAGAAGCCAGCATCCCTATTGTCCAAGGTAAGCCCTTTGCCGAAGAGATTACGTTTGACCTAGGCTATCGTTACTCCGACTACTCGACCGATCAGGAAACCGACACCTATGGTATTCGCGCGGCCTGGGCGATTAGCAGCGATGTAAAACTGCGCGCCAGTTACCAGCGCGCTGTGCGGGCGGCTAATATTCGCGAGTTGTTTTTGCCGCAGGGCTTGAATCTGTTCGATATGGGCACTGATCCGTGCTCCGGTGCTGTCACCAACGGTCAAACGGCAGCAGGTCGTACTTTTGAGGAGTGCGCGCTCAGTGGGGTGACGGCCGCCCAGTTTGGCGGTGTTCCCGACAACGAAGCTGGCCAATACAACTTTCTGCAGGGTGGCCAAGAGGCGCTGGAACCGGAAGAGGCCGACACTTACTCATTTGGCGTCGTATTCTCGCCAAGTTTCGTTGAGGGGCTGGATATTACCGTCGACTATTATCAAATTGAGATTGAGAAAGGCATCGACAATCTTTCGCCGGAGTTTATTCTCAATCAGTGCCTGGACGGCAATCTGTCGCAGTGCGAGCTGGTTAAGCGTAACACCAACCGCGGCGATTTGTGGATTGGCTCAGACGTGGATAACAGTGGTCAGATTATCGCATTAAACGACAACCTGGCTATCGAGAAGATAAAAGGCTACGACGTCACCGTAGCTTACACTCTCGAACTCGGTAGCCTGGGTAGCGTGGGTTTCAACAATGTACTGGGTATCATCAATGCCTGGGACCAGACAGAGTTGGAAGGTGCGCCTAAGGTAAGTTGTAAAGGCAAGTGGGGTTCTTCTTGCGGTTATCCTACCCCGGATTTCCGCAACAATCTGCGGATGACCTGGACCACACCGTGGGATATCACCGCCAGCCTGGCGTGGCGCCATACCTCTGAGGTGGATGACCTTAACGAGAACGATATCGATCTTGAAGCTATCGACTACTTTGATGTGGCGGGTGCGTACGACCTTAACGACAAAACCGCGATTAACTTCGGTATCACCAACGTGCTGGACGAAGACCCACCTCTTGCCGGTGGCGCAGCTGGACCGCAGGACAACGCCAACGGTAACATCTTCCCTGGCATGTATGATGCTCTGGGACGCTACTACTTCGTGGGTGTGTCAGTTGGATTTTAGATCACAGGACGTGATTATAAGTTAGAAAATACAACAATAAGTAAACTGAATGCCCGGTCTAGCCGGGCATTCTCTATTTGAGGGTGTCGCAAAAAGAGCCGCACCTTCCTTCCTTTCTTCGAAGGCAGAAAGGGCGCCCACTGAGCTTTAGCGCCAACCTCGGCTACGAAACTACAATGTGTGAGTGAGGTTATTCAATATTCGCCGACTCCAGGTACAAGCGCAGCGGCTCAAGCTGTGCTGCATATTGATTCCAGCGGCCGGAAGATCTTCGGTAGAGGGGTTGGCGCACCTGTTGAACACTGGCTGTGCGCACTCTATTGTCTACTTCGTAAAACTTGAGGCAGCTGTCCTGCCAGTCCAGCTCAAGAAATTTCAGTAGATTTTTAATCTCTGCTTGCGGGTCACTTATCAGCTGTTCGTAACGCACGTCGAAAATATTAGCGGCGAACATCTGCTGCCAATAGTCCATTAAGCGCTTATATTGTGCGTAGAAGTGGCCGATATCCTCAAGATTGTTGGCGTAAGCGTAGTCGCTCTCCAATTGCTGAAAAAAAACTGATAGACAATTATCCAGAGGGTTACGCAAGGTATTAATAATCTTAGCGTTCGGAAACAGCGCTTTTAGCATTCCCAGGTACACGAAGTTGTCAGGCCGTTTGTTGGTCACGCGTTGGTCGACGGGGAATGTTCGGGAGAGATATTCAATATAGCCTGTGCCGATCTGATTAAGCGTTTGCGGCTCGATTGTGCGCAGTGACGCGGGAAACGGCTGCAACGTTGTTTGTGCCTGAGAGTTGAAATAATTGATTTCACCGCCAGCGGTTACGCTGCCGTGGGCGGCGAGAATCTGCTCGACCAGTGTCGACCCGGAGCGAAACATGCCGCATATGAAAATCGGCGCGGCATCTGACACCGGTGCTATGCTATCGAACCAGACCGGCGAAAAAGTCGCAATAAGCTCATTTATATAAGCTTCTCGTTCGCCCCTGTTGTAGGGACCGACTCGCTCTCGGCTGAGCTGATTCCCCTTTACATAATGTTGGAATGCCTCTCCGTGTTGACGGCAGTCATCAAATACCTTGCCTAGAGCAAAATGCAGGTTTTCTCTCGTCAACGCATCGATCGTGCCGCGACGTAAGGAGCGGCTGAGCTTCCTTATTAGCGGATCGGCCGAGTTTTTTATGGTTTGGCCATTGGCCAGGCGCACCAATGCATCGCACCGAGCTGGGTCCTTAACTAATAGCGCTTGCAATAGTTCGCTGGCGGCGTGCCAGTTGCCGCGTTCTTCGTGGAATAAGGCAAGGTTGTACATTGCCGGTGCGTAGCCGGGTTTAAGCACAAGTGCCTGCTGCAGAGCAGCCTGCGCTTCGGTGTCACGGTGCTGGTCGGAGAGAACAATGCTGATGTCGGTGTACACCCCCTCTGGCTGGGTGATACCGAGTTTCAGTGCTTTTTTGTATTCGGTGAGGGCCTGTTCCAGATGGCCGGCGAGTTTAAGCAAGCGGGCGAGATTGTAGCGGCTGACCGCCAACGCAGGACGTTGACTGAGCAGGCGTCGATAGCAGGCGATCGCAGCCGTTGACTCTCCGCGGCGCGCCAGCACATTGGCCAGTTGGTCGCAATACCCTGGCTCGCCAGGGTAGGCATTAACCAGCTGCTGCAAATGCTGCTGTGCCTCGTCCGGCCTGTGAGTTTGCAGGCATATGGCGAGCAGGCCTTGCAGCGACTCGCGGCAAATAGCATTGTGTTGCAGTAGCGCGCGATAGAGCGCTTCAGCATCATCGAAGCGTCGGCGTTGGTACATTTGCCTTGCCTGGAGCAGGGTTTGTTGCTGGTCTTTTTGCTTCACGGTAGAGTTAATACGCTATCTTATAGTTGCGTTCCAGATTTGTGCTGGCGATCAGTTCGCCGTCACGCATCGCTGGCCTGAAACGGGTGTCTCGCAGCATTTTGTAGGCGCGGATTGTCGCAGTGCGATTGTTTTCTTTGTCAGGGGAGAGTACCTGAATACGTTTTGCTTTTCCCAGGTGCGATACATTGAAACGCAGCCGCACTTCAATATTATTATAAGAAGTCTGCGCTGCAATCACACCGGGTTGAAACACTCCCGATGCGGGCAGTTCACGCGGTTCGCCAAACTTATCCGCCAGCCAGAGGTTGCCGTCCTGTGCCTGCTTCATGATTCGGTATGCCTGCTGGTAAGCGTGTTTGGCGGGCGCCGACTGGTAAAACCAGGTATACCAGTCGCCCAGCGCTAACATGGCGTCGGCGATGTCGCTGCGCTTAGCTTTGGGATTGTTTTGAAGTATTACCAGAATACGCCTTATCGTGTTTCTCCCGCTGCGAAAATTGTTATCTTTGATTTGATTAAAGCGTTGCTTGCGCCAGGTCGGCAGTTTTAGCTGTTCGCTTTGACGAATACCTAGCCGAAATCCCGTCTCCGGTTCGCTCTCGTACAGCGACACCAAGTGTTCAGCTTCCAGCTTACCGTACAAATACGGCAGCTGCTGCATGCTATTAGCGCCCAGCTGGTCGGCCACGGTTTCGCTCATACGGCTATACAACTGATGCATGGACAGCAGCCGAGGGTAGCGAAGTTCGTCTACCTCTGCCAGGTACATACTGCGATGCCAATCCGCGTAATGCTGCAAGTGATCCAGTACTTCTGGATCATAAGTGCTGTACTGCAGCTGCCGCAGACGATACTGGTTGGCAATATGACGGTCGGCCAGCTGCCACTGCTGTGCACTAATATTAATACCAATCAGCTGTTCGAGAACTGGAATTTGTAACTCGGTATCAAGACCATGGTTAATCCTGATGATATGCAGCGCGCGCGATAGCGCCTGCGCCGATCGTTGCGCATTGGCGTTGGCCAGCAAAGCCGAGCTAATGTCGATCAGCTTCGGTACCAGATTTTCAGTGTAGGGGCCGTGCCGACTCTCGGTTTGTAACACGGCCAGCCGTAAAGAGTCCAAAGAACCGGGTACTTCCCGCAATAGCGGCAGGCTATTGTCAGGCATTGGCTGGCGATGTTCGGGACGCAGCAGGTCGAGCCCGTAAGCAGTCGGTGGTCTGGCATTGGTAGCCGCTAATTTGCAGCACTGCGCAGCATCCGGCAGTGGTGCGACAATTACACCGATTAGGAGTACTATAATTCGAAATGCGATTATCATTTGAAATGGTGAGCCGGCAGGTCGTGTGTACCACATTCGTTGCATACTACGTTGAATATTACGCCCTCGTGTTGCTAGTGGCCAATAAGAGCATACGATTGCTGGCAGCTGTTCGCCAGTTACCCCTTAGCAGTTCGCTGGCACACCGGCTGAACTAACAAAATTGGTCCTGATTACCCATGAAACTCAGTCATTATTTAGCCCATCCTCAACGTGATAAGTCAGTCACTTAACGCGCTGACGATGACAGAAGAGTAAGTTGTAGTCGCAAGATTTTGAGAACAGGCGGCATCATACAATAGATGTCT
>JBBKXJ010000112.1:0-22874 GCA_037969395.1 Pseudomonadales bacterium | reverse complement strand
TAGAAGTGACATGCGTTCCACCGCATGGTTGGCTATCGAGATCACCAATCTGCACAATTCTTACCATGCAGTCTTCACCTTTTGGTGGTGCAGTCGATTTCGCTCGAAATAGCCCGGGCTCCGCTTCGGCTTCGTCCCTCGGCATCCAGTATGTACTAACGATGTGATCTGCCTTCGCTGCCTCATTGATAGGGGTTTCCAGCTCGCGAATCCGATCGTTATCAACCCCGGGCAGATCGAATTCGATTCTCAAACCGGCCAGACGACACCCGGTGTCAGTGCGGCTGCGCCATCACTTGGCGCACACGATGTGGTAACCGTCCACCTGCCGGGCTTGCGCTAGCGCCGCGTCAGCCCTTCTGATTAAGTCGGCGGGGGTATTGCCAGGTTGGACATCGCTGATGCCGATGGATGCCGTCAGTTTTTTACCAACGGCTTTTTTATGAGACAGTGTGAGGCCCTGAATACGGGTCAGGAAGAGTTCGCCGTATTAGACGGCCTGCTTGAGGGTGCTATTGGAGAATGTGACCGAAAATTTCTTACCACTATACCGATAACATTTGATTGTTTCGGCTTTGAGACTATCGAGCATCTCGCCGACCCGTCTCAGTGCTTCAATGTCACATTGCGAACGCCTGAACATCAACGGTTGCTGCTCAGCATACTTCACATTAATTCAACTGGGGTATACCTCAGCATGACGGTAGGTCGGACACTGTAAAACCCGTAACGATAAGATTTCTATGGATTATTGACCAATAGCGAAGCGACAGCCTATTCTGCGTTTCTTTTCGCATGAATGTTCGTGAACCCTTAAGTGACAACTTTTATCACGTACGACGAATGGACGCCTTGGCGCGCCGTGTAAGGCACCGCGCGAGGCACAGAACGGGTTCGAAGGGGCAGCAAATAGCTAACCGACAAACATATCAGGGGTATTGGTCGAGTAGAACGGCCAGATTACTCTGACCGAACCCTCTCAGAACGGCCGCCTAAAACCTCAATATTTATTAATAATCCGAATTATCTGCTACTGCTAACACAAAATCTCAGCGGGGGAAATTCGATGAGGCTTAGGGGTCATACCTGCCAAGAAGCATCAGCTGTCCAGCTAGATACCCATTCTGGAATATCTACCGAAGGCATGGGCCTGGCGATGCCATAACCTTGTGCCAAATCGCAGCCCAAGTGCAAAAGCGCAGTGCCATGTTCAATCGTTTCCACACCTTCAGCAATCACCTCACGTTTGAATGATTTGGCTAAGGCTATCACGCCTTCAACAATGGCCAAATCATCAGCATCAATCAACATGTCTCGCACAAAGCTCTGGTCTATCTTAATTAAGTTTGCTGGTAATCGTCTAAGGTAAGTTAGGGACGAATAGCCTGTGCCAAAATCATCTAAAGCAAAGTTTACACCCAGCCTCATACAGCCATTCATGATTGTTGAGACATAATTCACATCATCTAGGGCACTTGTTTCCAGCACCTCAAGCTCCAAATAGCGTGGTTCAACATTTGGATGGGCTGCTAGCAGTGTCGTTAGTCTCTGAGTAAAGTCAGGCTGCTGTAATTGTACTGCTGCTATGTTCACGCTAGTGCTTACAGGTAGATTAAGCCCCATCTCTAGCCATTGGCTAATTTGTGTCAGTGCGGTAGCAATAACCCACTCCCCCATCTCGACACTCATTGGATTATTTTCAATGATAGGCAAGAACTCGATTGGATTTAATAGCCCTCGCTTTGGATGTTGCCAGCGAATAAGCGCCTCAACACCTATCACCTTACCTGTGCGCATATTAACCTTAGGCTGATAATGCAGCACAAATTGATGCTTATCTAAGGCGCTGCGAATAGCATCCAGGCTTTCCCGTTGCACTTTAACAGCGTCATCTTGAGCTATATCAAATAAGTGATAACGATTCTTGCCCGATTCTTTAGCCATATACATAGCTTGATCAGCATGGCGCATAAGCAGGTCGGCATCCACATTATCTTCAGGGTAAAAGGTGACGCCAATACTAGCGGATACATGTAATACTGCATCACCGATTGTGACAGGTTTTGACGCTGCCAATAATAATCGTTCTAATACCGGTTCACAGTTTTCAACTGTGGTTAAATCGGTTAATACCGCCACAAATTCATCACCGCCAATTCGGGCTAAGCTATCACCTTTACGTAACGCCTCTTTCATTCGGATTGAGAGAGCAATCAGCAGTTCATCACCTACATCATGACCATTTGTATCATTGATGTGTTTAAAACCATCTAAATCTAGAAATACCACAGCGAGTGACTGCTCGTGACGGCTGCATTGCAACATGGCTTGAGATAACCGGTCTGCCAGTAAAACACGATTCGGCAGATTGGTCAGTAAGTCGTAATGTGCAATACGTTCTAATTGACCCTGATGCTCTTTCATCGATGTAATGTCAGTGCATAGTGAAACGTAGTGCTGAACGAGACCAGCAGCATTCTTCACGGCGCTGATGGTGAGCATTTCGGGATAGATTTCGCCATTTTTACGGCGGTTCCATATCTCGCCACGCCAGTGGCCTTGTGCTAGTAGCGTATCCCATATTTCGGCATAAAAATCTGGCGAGTGGCGCCCGGATTGAAGAATTTTTGGGTTTTTCCCCAGCACTTCCTCAGTAGCGTAACCAGTAATGCGGTTAAAAGCATCGTTGACTTCAGTAATAGTGGCAGAAGCATCAGTGATCATGATGCCCTCATGGGCGTGGGTGAACACACTGGCCGAGCGTTTTAGCTTTTCTTCGATCTGCTTGCGTTCGGTGATGTCGCGAATTACCCCTACCAGAAAATAGTTACCTTTTGGGTCTACGAATCGATTCTTCCTTGTCAGAATTATCCTGGTTTGCACATCACCAGTTGTAAGTGCCTCTTCGCATAAAATCTCCTTTCCTTCTTCCAATACTTGTCTATCGATAGATAAAAAATGCTCCCTCTCGCTCGGCGTCACTTTTTCGGCAAGTGTTTTGCCGATTATTTCGTTCCTCGGCAACCCAAAGATACTACAAAAGGCGTCATTGACTAAAAGCAACCTACATTCGTCATCCTTTATGAATATTGGATCTCCTGCATTATTGAAAACCGCATGGAGATACATCTCAATATCCTGCGGCTTTTCTTCAAATTGACTTGACAGAGTTGTGTCTTTGTTCTCAACAGACGCCATTACACAGTTCCTTCTTAGATAATGCATGCAAGAGATATACAAGAATGCTGCTGCAACTTGTAAAAATATCGATTCTGAGGATAGGTTCGAGCTATACGAGTATTTTCGATTTAGCCCCCAAAAATTGCCCTTGGACCTCAGACCCCTGAAATGTTGTCACTGCACTTTTTCAAAGGCGTTATAAGTATATTCCGCGTTACACCTAAAACCGCTGCCATACCGCCGATAGTTTCGCCGCTCGCAATGGATTTTCGGGCATGACTTACTTGCTCTTGCGAAAGTGCTAACGGCCTACCGATATATTTACCGTGCCGCCGTGCTGCATCCATTCCGGCTTTTTTGCGTTCGACAATCAAAGACCTCTCTAACTCTGCCAGTGCGCCCATGATATGCAACACCAACTTGCCGCCCGTGGTGCTGGTGTCGATTCCGTCCGTGATGGAATGGAACCCTATGCCTTGATCTTGGCACGTGTTCATCAAATCAATCAGGAAGGGCAGAGAACGCCCGAGGCGATCAAGTTTGCAAACTATCAACGTATCCCCTGCCCCCGTTTCTGCCAGGCATTGATCAAGCCCCGCGCGTTCTATTTGTGCGCCGCTGATACCTTCGTCAGAATAGATTTTTTCGCATCCCGCCGTCTTAAGTGCATCGAGTTGCAAATCTAAATTTTGCTCATCGGTAGAGCATCGCGCATAGCCCATTTCCATGCGTCTATTTTTGACTACCCTTTTTGCGCAGTCCAGCCTTTTTTAAATCAAGGGCTTATAATCTCGTTGATGAGTGCGCAAAAATCCACCCCTTTTAGTGCGATTTTTGTTTAGCGGTGCGCTTCGTAATAGGTAAGTACAGTTGAATTAATTCGGCTTTGGTAACTTTTACCCTGACTTTTGAATTGCTGAAGTATGAAAGTTATCCTGTGACGGCGACGGTTCTTAGTATAACTTAATGCGGCAATTAATCAGAGTTGTCTTAGTTAAATTAGCGATCTAAAAACTGTGTATATGTACAGCATCTAAGAAAACGATTACCATGCACAAAAAACAAGCATGATGTTGGGTTTGTATGTGCCGTCTCTTTGCTGGCGATTTAATTACCGGAATGTCGAGCTTCATTAGACGACAAGTTTGAGTCTGTCGGCGTGATGTTACGCGACGGAGAAATCTGATTGGCGGCATTCTCAATCGCGATAAGCGATTGCCGGTATCTGATAGTTTGTAGTAATTTGGGCAAAAATGGGGTGGTTAATTCTGCCTATACTCTCAGCCATGGTGACTATTGTCGCACGCTACCGCGAATGCCTTGA
The DNA here is from genome assembly GCA_037969395.1 of Pseudomonadales bacterium. GTDB lineage: Bacteria > Pseudomonadota > Gammaproteobacteria > Pseudomonadales > JAUIET01 > JBBKXJ01. The sequence goes on along the minus strand of JBBKXJ010000112.1, from coordinate 18,370 downwards.
CCTCTACAATACTTGAGATGTATAAATGTCCGTATGAGGAGCACTATTAACGAACTCTACGACTCAGAACTGGAACGGCTAATTGTCTTTGGCACTGAGTATGGCGGTGGCCTTTCCAGCCATGGCCCGATGGCGCTTGAGGCGTTGGCGTCGCTTGGATTACCAGACGCGTTTGGTCCCTACGTGACCGAAGTGTCGAAGAAACTTGAACCCACCGACGATGTCTATATCGGTCGGGCCGATTGGCAGTCGCAACTACATGAAGAGCTGCCTCAATTAGTTCACAAGGCTGGGTCTCAAGCTGGCCACGGACTCCTCCGAGTTGCCCACGCCACCCGAGCGTTAGGTCGCCACGAGTCTGAGATTCGCCGACGGGAATTGACTGCGGCCCTGGGCTACTGGTCACGAGGTACTGCGCTGAAATCTCCCGAGTCACTCGGCGGAACACTTGAACTGAGCGACCTGCTCGCCAGGCTTCCCCGTCTCGATGCGGCTCAGAGGCCAGATGGGCTACTCGTTTATGGCTTAGGAATGGCGATGGACCAGCCCGGTGTGTTCGACCTCATTGCGTCAGCCCGTCCGGCCGACGATCTGCCTGCAGCCTTCGACCGATTGGCGCTAGCGGCATGTGCGGCACAGGTGCGAAACACCGGCCTGAACAACTTTGCGTTGCTGCACGGCGTCACGGTTTCGATGATTGCGGCCGAGCTCTTGCCTTACCTCCACGAGGCCGGCCAAAGCAGGCTAGAATCGGCCGTTATCGGTTTCGTAGTTGCTGCGGTGGTCGCATTCGACGATAACTCGGTCTCGCCCGACCTGCCCGAGATCGAAGCAGGCTCAGAACTCGGCGTCCTCCACGAGCTAGCGCAGAAAGCAGCCGCTGGACTCAATGACCACGACATCAAATTCGCCGACGCCTGTACCCGGCTCTGCAAGCGGACCGGTTCAAGCCTGCCCATCCAGGCGCTCGCGCTCAAACTCGGCGTATGACCGACCGCACAACGAGGCACTTCAGATCTAAGGTCACTCATTCAGGGATAAGACAGCGCGCCAGGCGCAGCACTAACGATTACTTTCTATACAGCATCAAAAATAGACTAATCACTGCCTCAGCAGGGAACAGCGGTAGATAAACGCGTTCCAGCTCCGGCACATACACACAACCGATAAATCAGTGGTCGACAGCGATAAACCACACAGCGGTCACGGTGTTGTTCTCTCTCGTCCGGGCTGCGCGTTACGACATGATATGGCTGCGACCCGGTCACCAACGCTGAACTCGACGTTCAAGTGTTGGCGGCCGAGCCGCAGTTTGACTTACCTACTACCAATGCCGCTGCGCCAACCGCCGTTGCTAATGCGATTCTGGCGACGCCAGCGTGCCGCACGTCTCGAACGAGAAGATGGAGGCGCCACTCCAAACGTTTCGTAGTCCGCGCTGTTCGCACTGCTATGGGTCTCGAACTGCTGAAGCTTGGCTACAGAAAGCAGCTGCCGGGGGTTGGGGTTTTGGCTTTTAACGCTATAAGGGGTTAACATTTGCTTATCTCCTTGTGTGGTCGATAAGTAGTATTTAACGCTTTGATAGCGTCATATTCCAACGGGTTCTTTTGTTTCTCGCTTAAGTTTTTCTTAAGCAAGGCAGTTTTTCTCACAGAGCATGAACCGGCGGATACCGCTAAACGCGCTGCGGACCGTCGAGGCGGTCGCGTCGCGCTTGAGTTTTTCAGAGGGGGCACAAGCGCTGAATGTCACATGCTCAGGTCAACAGAAATAGCGCGGCAGACGTCACCGAGGCCACCATCACACTGCTGCGGCCTTTTAAAGACGTTGTTCACACCATCACGGCTGACAATGGCAAAGAGTTTGCGTACCGTGGAAAAATCAGCCAGGCACTCTCAGCAGATGTCTACTTTGCCCACCCTTACAGTTCGTGGGAGCGAGGTCTGAATGAAAATACCAACGGCTCGCTGCGTCAAAATTCTCCTAAAGAAACTGACTTGAAGTGTGTTAGTCAGTTAAAGGTGAGAAGAGCCGTAAGCAAATTTAATTCTCGCCCAAGAAAAGGCCTGGATTTCGAAACCCCAAGTCAGTTAATGAACAACCATAGAGCTGCGTTAGCAGCTTAGACTGTGATGCACCTCGGATTTAAATCCAAGATTCAATAACTTGCGCGAATAACCTGTGCAATGGTTCATGTGCGTCCACCGGGTTTTTGGTGCCCTCGCATTCGACCTGCCCGATGGCGGCCGGACTCGGAATCATGCTTTGATGGTCGACACCAATAGCCTTAGCGTACTTTTTTTGGACCCCTCCCCGACTCGAAGGCTGCCTGATGCCATGATGCCGATCCCATGGGAAGGTAAGTCCAATTCACCGCCCCGGCGGACCCCGACAAAGGACATCGCGTCTCTTCGCCGGAACAAAACAGATCGATGTGGGCGGGCCAATTACCGCAGGTTTAAAATCTCAATCCTAAGGACTCCTGGAGCGGACTCCGAGGTAATTTCCAACCGCATGCCTTTGCTTGTTCAACTGCGGCGGATTAGTTTGCTGGTTGGCCAGCAGTTCCTGCAATCGCGCGTCTATCATGGCTTGATACGAAGTCTGCACCCGCGCTCGCAGCCGCCTATTCAAATCGGGCAGCTTCACGTCTGCCACTGCGGCGTTACTGAAACCAACGGCCAGACCTCGTGAGATTGCGTTTTTCATATTTCTTGTCATCCTGCTGGACGGTAGTTTACGTAAACAAGTCATTTGCGCGATCGGTCGGCGGCACTAACTCTTGCCAAATCCAGGGCTGAGTGAACCTATGTGATAGCCACATTTGGCGATTACGCCGCAATACCGGTAACAAAACCTGACATAAAACTCTCCCGCTTTGCCAAGAACCGCAATAGCAACTCCGCATAGTCGGCTGCAACCGCACGCCGAACCGATTTCCGCTTTTGCAGCGCACGCCGCCAAGCACTGATTTTTGGCAGGTTTTCGAAAACATCAAGATCGACGATACGATCGAAGACGTCGAAATAGCGGAAGACCGGCCCATACACCGCGTCGATCAGGTGAAACTTGTCGCCTGAAAAAAATGGTGCGCCACTTATTTCCTGTTCGACCCGCTGAAACTTGTAGCGCAGTTCCAAACGTTTGCTGTCGAACGTCACCGTGTTGTTCGCGTTGTAAAGGCCGCCAATGCTGTCAAGCATGCCGGAACCAAATTCAATCCATGCGCGATGACGGGCTTTCTCCAACGCATCTTCCGGGTGCAATGAACCGGGTGTTATTTCGTTAAGGTACTCACAGACCACCGCTGACTCGAACAGCGCTGTGTTTTCATTAGCGATTAGCACCGGCACTTTGCCCATTGGGGAAATCCGCCCGAACCAGGCCGGCTTATTGGCAAGATCGATATCGGTCCTCATGTAGGGGATGTGCTTTTCCTGCAACACGATAATCGAACGCTGAACGTAAGGGCACAACACGTGGCTTACGAGATGAAATTTTTGCGTGATCATTTGCTTTGCTCCGCAGCTTGAATCATTAATCTGTTTGATGTGACCGCGTACTTGCCGTCACCCAGGCTTAGTTGCACTAGCGCCATTACGCTAAGAAACAGGGGATATTCCCAACCGCCGCCGGTGTTGCTGAACAACCAACCACCTGACCAGTGGGCCCAGGTTGCGCCAAACAATACGGGCAGCAGCAATGCCGAAAAGATTCTCGTTTTCACTCCCAGTATGAGTGCTACGCCGGCGCTTGCTTCGATCAGGAAGACGACATACGCAAGCGCCGCCGGCAGACCGATCGACGTGAAATACGCGGCGGTGCCAGGCAAGGTGTATACGACGAGTTTCAGATACACGCTGTGCGCAAGCACCACGGTGCCAAGCGCAACGCGCAGCAGCAACGCACTGGTATCGGGTTTAAATAAAATGTTCATGCCATTTGTCTCCGTTGTGAATGTTGTGCGCAATTATGTGGTTTGCATTTGTGAAAATAAACCAGCAATATATGCAAACCAGGTTTGCAATATTGCAAATCAAATGGGGTTTTATGGACTGGAATTCACTCAAGCTATTTTTGGCTATAGCCGATAGCGGTTCGCTGTCCGGCGCAGCGAGGACACTGGGTGTCAACCATTCCACCATCTTCAGGCGCTTAAATGCTTTCGAGAAAGAAACAGGCGCGCGCCTGTTTGAGCGTATGAGTCATGGTTATGAACTCACGGCCATGGGAGAAGAGATGCTCTTGAGGGCACGCAATATCGCCGGCTCATTCGATGATCTGGAACGTGCCGTTGTCGGCAAGGACATTCAGCCCAGGGGCATTGTCAAAATCACTGCGCCAAACAACATCGCCTACCGGTTTTTGCCGCACTATCTGACCAGGTTTCACCGGCTTTATCCGGAGATTCATGTTGAGTTGCTGGCAAGCAATCTCGAATTCAACATGTCCAATCGCCAGGCCGATATTGCGGTGCGCGCGACATCTTCACCACCCGAACATTTAGTTGGGCGACAACTGCGCGAAATACCGTGGAGCGTCTATGCCAGTAAGGCCTATAAAAACAAGTTTGACCTGCCGCTTCGGCTTGAGGAACTACAAAACCATACGTTAATCGGCGCTACGGGGGGAATGCGTAGCCTACCGGCATTTATCTGGCTTGAAAAAAACCTTACGCGGCAAATTCATATACGTTGCGATGACCTGGTCGCCATGTCTTACTGTGCGGAAGCAGGCCAGGGTTTGGCGTTCCTGCCAGACGATCAACAGCGCCCGGAAATCAAAAAGCTCTTCACTTTTGAGCCGGGCAAAACCAGCAAATTGTGGTTGTTGACCCATCCTGACTTGCGCCATGTTGAGAGAATAAAATTGGTCATGCAATTTTTAACGGCTGCCTTTGTGGCTGAAAAAGCGTTCTGACAGAGCTGGCTTTACGCTTTTGCTTACCCAGCGTCCAAGTCACATGCGCTTGCACCAACTTTAACGGATAACTCAACCGATCATATACTGTAGCAGATGTGGCAAGCCTTCGGTCGAATCAAATGACCGCGGCAACGCATCCGCCCCTTCACTATCGCCTACAACTTGAGCCACATGCCAGCGAACGCCGAGCCCGCCCATCTGATCGATGCGGTCTCGCAATCGAACGGCTTCGTTGTATTTCTGCTCGGCGCAGGACTGGCGTAGTTCAGCGAGCAAGCGGATGTCTTCCTGCAAGTTGGAGGCCGTCACTTTGCCGAGCACGTCTTGCGCTGCGTCGATCTCGCCGGCCCATAGTAAAGCCTGGCGCGCCTGGTAAGCGTCATGGAACGTACATCTACAGGAGTGGTCACGGCCGCAAAAGACACAGTCACTGCAGGTTTCCTCAGAAAGGGGCGCTTCTACACGCGAGAGCAAGCGGCAGCAGCCTTAGTAAGAAGGATCGCAGGTTCGCGTTCCCGTTAATAGTCCGTGGGATTGCATCTACCTGTATAATTTTCGCCGGTACGTGGCGGGGTGTTGTATTGGTTCTGATATGGCACTGGCGGCAGGTTAAAAGCCGCGTTACGCGACAGCCACTTGTCAGATCATGACGCGTGCGATAGCGGGCGCGTATTGGACAAAGCCGGTCCCGGGACGGGCGAGACGCTTTCGGATACAATCGCGTCACGCCGGCAGGTCCAATTCGGTAAACTGACGATCGATTTAGCAACGGGCGACAGCCCTTGCCGACCCACTACTGTCGTTCACTCGTGCCAACGAATGCCCCTCAAAAGCCGACGTTGAGTCTCATCCGGGAAAAACACAGCCCCGAACGCTGTTCGATTCCGGGAGTTTATGGCAAAGCTGGCCTTGACCGACCAACGTTGACCGATCAAAATCAAACCGAAAACGGATGAGCAACGCTTGAGCTTTGCTTTAGGCTGCAGTGACTAGTTTGGTGAAGAACAGTTAGTGGAGTCACAGCAATTACGTAATTGGCTAATAGTTGGAGCATCAACTTAGGGCTTGTTGCCGCATAGGTATGTGACTAACAGAACAGGCGAGCCGCGTTAGTCGGTTGTAATACGCCAAAGATTGAGATCTAACCATGCCCAACATTAAATCAGACCCAATGCCATCTGTAGCTTTGCTCGGGCGTTATCGAAAGATCGGTTTCCATACAGACTGCTATTGCACTGAGATCCCTGCCCGTGTTTCCTTTGAGCAGTTTGTTCTAGCATTCTACTCAACCAGGCTATTCAAGCTAGAACGCTTCATACTGAAATGGACAGTCTCGCGGCCTTCAACGGATGAAGATTTGGCACGCTTAGCGTCTGGTGATAAGAGCGAGTTTGCGGCGTGGTCGGTGGAAGATAGATCAGAAAATCAGCTTCTTTTATCGGACTTTCAAGGCCGCACAAGATCATGGTTAATGACGACGATCATACAAACCGAGAACGGTGACCACACCAGGCTTTATTTTGGCTCCGCCGTTGTTCCTGTTCTCAATAAACAGACGGGTGAGCAACGCCTTGGTTTTGCTTACAAAGCGTTACTTGGGTTTCACAAATTATATTCGGTGGCATTGCTTTCGGCTGCGGCGACTAATCTGGGTAAGAACAGTTAATTGATTAACTTAAATGTCGAAAAGGAGTTTGAGGAGAATGAGAGAATATGACGAACTTGCTGCAGAGCTTCGAGAAAGAGCTGTCCGGTCGACTAGCGGTGCGCAGTTCTGGCTTGGACTTGCAGGTGCACCCGGCAGCGGCAAGAGCACACTCGCCGCAGCGTTGAAGGCACGCCTGGAGACGTCGTTGGTAATCATCCCCCTCGATGGCTACCATTACTATCGGAGCGAACTGAACGAAATGAAGGACCCGGTGGAGGCGCACGTTCGCAGGGGAGCGCCCTTTACGTTCGATTCCACAAGATTCCTGAACGATCTCATCAAGGCCAGAAGCTCGGGCGTGGGGACCTTCCCCGCTTTCGACCATCGTGTGGGAGACCCCGTTGAAAACGCCATACACCTGTCCAGAGCTGATCGGATCGTTGTGGTTGAAGGAAACTACTTACTTCTCGATACAGTACCCTGGTGCCGACTGCGGGAAGAGGTGTTCGACAAGACATGGTTCCTGGATGTTCCCGTGCAAGCGTGTAATCAGCGTGTCATGGAGAGGCACGTTAAGATTGGTCTGAGTGAAGATCAGGCCTGGTTGCGAGTCGTAACCAATGACAGTATAAATGCTGAGCTTATATCGAAGGAGTCGCCGGCTAATGCGGATCGGATAATCCACATTACATGAGCATCCGACTGCGCGGCATTACCTGTCACTGCAGGGGACGCCTGGTCGCCATGATATCTTCGCTCTGCCCTTCGATACGGATGCTGTTCCCTACCAACCCCCCGCCACCAACATCAAACCGCAAACGTCACACGCCACCGATCAGACCGTGTATATGTGCGGCAACCGTTACCCGAAGATATCAAATTAACGAATCATCCACGCCTGGTATACTAGCTTTTAGTCTATTTCTTTAGCCTGGGGCCGCCTCTACCGCGATAGGCGATTGCCGGCGGCCCCTTATTTATAGTAATTTGCGCGCACGAGGAGCGGTAAATCCACTTCTACCCCTTCAATCCGTATTCAAAGGAATATTATGTTATATCAGCGTAAGTATGGTGAGGAGCACCCTTATTGGCCTGCCGGCCCGTTTAAAATACGTTTACCATTAATTCACTATCGTTGGGAGGTGCCTGAAACGATTCAGGCATTGGTCATGTTTGTGATAGCCATGGGAATGATACCCTTACTGGAACAGTATCTTGGCCTGCCTTATGACGTTGCGCTGGCTTACGTAGTGGTTTGCGGTATTGGTTTTATGCTACCCACCATGTTAGGGGTGCCGTTTGTGCCCGGTTGGATTACCCCGGCAATTCCCGTGGTATTGCTGTTTCTCGGAGATTTCGAACCTGGCCCGGATGCGATTCGTGCCCTGGTTGGGTTGCAACTAGTGGTCACCTTTATCTTCCTGTTTATGGGGATAACCCGCCTGGGCTCCAAGCTGATTAATAATATTCCTAACTCTATCAAAGCCGGTATTTTGCTTGGTGCGGGGATAGCGGCGATTAGCGGTGAAATTAGTGAAGGCGGTCGTTTGCACAGCACGCCCATCTCATTGAGCATTGGCGGATTAATTACGGTTTATGTGCTTTTTTCACTGTCTTTCCGTGACCTGGTGGAAAAGCATCGTTGGGCAAAAATTATAGCGAGTTACGGTATGGTGCCGGGCATGCTGATGACTATGGCGATTGGTTGGGCAGTGGCCGAATATCCTCTACCGACAGTAGAGTGGGGAGTTGAATTACCAGCCTTTAGCAAGATTTGGGACTACCTGCCATTTACTGTAGGTTTCCCTTCAATGTCTCTAATCATGGCAGCGATCCCTACAGCGATTATTGCCTATATCATTGCCTTCGGCGATATCATTGTCGGGCAGAGTCTGATTAAGCGTGTCGATCATTTGCGTCCGGATGAAAAAATTGAAGTTAACATTGACCGTGTTCATCTGATCACCGGTATTCGTAACTTGATGCACTCCTTTTTTGCACCTTATCCGGGCCTGGCAGGTCCATTGTTCACTGGTGCAATGGCGACGATTGCAGAGCGCTACCGCTTTGGACGTGGTGCAATGGATACGATTTATTCGGGTGCCAGTATTTTCTGGATAGTAGGTTTCATTGCTCTGTTTATGCTACCTCTGGTTACACTGTTCCGCCCGGTATTGCCCATTGCCTTATCTATAACACTGTTGATTACTGGATACCTGTGTATTGCTGTTGCCGTTGAGGAGATCAACAATGCAACCTCAATGGGAGTGGCCGGTATCATGGGTGTGGTTCTGGCAACCCATGGTGCCGCTTGGGGCCTGGGTGCAGGCTTTGTACTTTGGTTGTGCATTGAACTGCGCGGTAAGCAGGCCATGCAAGAGCATGCAGGAGAGGAACCGGAGGAACCTATTCGAATAACGGAGGAGCCCGCGTCTTGATTCGAAACATCCTTGTTCCTTATCTTGCAGGCAATCTTCGGCTGCCCAGATTCATTGCAAGTGAGTTTGTCACGGTGAGTTAGCGCCAGGCAGCAAGCATCGGATCAATGCGACACCAGCTAAACGTGGTAAGGGAGGCCGCCGCCGTTATCTACAGCCATTCGGTCCGAGCAATCCGATTGCGGTCAAAATCGCGAAACGCGTGGTTTTCAGACGCACACTAATCGAACTCGTAAGACAACCTGACATAGCCAACCCGACCCGGCAGGTCGTGCGCAACGGTGCTCATGCCTATCAGGCTGCCCTCAAGCACCGGTGGCTCCTCGTCAAATACATTGTTTAATCCCAGCGCCAGGGTCAGTGCATCATCGGCCACCGGCGGGTTATAGCGCACTTGCAGGTCGGTGAACATTGCTGAATCTACATCAGCCCCTGCTGGCGTTTCCATCTCGTCTGTCCAGCGGAAGCTCATGCTGCCGCTCCAGTGGTCGATGATCCAGTCCAGCGATGTAACCACGCGCCAGTCCGGAAAGGCGCGCTCGAAAGTTTCATTGGTGTGAATGCCGGTCAGTTCGGTTTCAGCTTTAGAGCCATCGGCATTATTGATGGTTTCGGTATAGTCGTTCAAATTGGTGGCGTTAATGGCGACCAGGAACTGGCCGAATCGGGTGCCAGGCGCTGCATAGTTAAACGCGATGTCGAAACCGGATGTTTCGATAATGCCAATGTTTTGCAGCTGATTATTGACCAGCCCTACCCTGCCGGCGCTGGTGCGCGGTACGGCATCACAGAATTCCGGATCAAGGCTATTGACGCAGGCATCTATCACATCGCCCGGGTTGCGACCCTGAACAGCATCGTCAATTTCCAGATTATAGTAGTCGATTGAAATGCTTACAGTCTCGATCCAGGCGATGCTGTCGACCCAGCCGGGGCTGTAAACAAAACCAAAGGTATAGGCGTCAGAGGTTTCCGCACTAAGGTTGGCATTACCGGCCGAGGTTGCATTCAATTGCGGGTTGATCTGCGCCAGGCCAACCGGCACACCTAATGTGGCGCAGTTGGTTTGAATTAATGCGGATTGGGCAGCGTCGCGGCCGCCGTTGCTTGCTCCCAAAACGCCGGTATAGTCCGCGCACGGATCAAGGAAAGTAAAATCTTCCCGGGCGGCGCCGCCGAATAATTCGCCAATGCCCGGCGCTCGAAAGCCGGTGGAGACCGAGCCGCGTAACGACAAACCTTCAAGCGGGCGAAACAAGAGGCTGGTTTTGTAAGTGGATTCAGTGCCGAACGTGCTGTAATCCGAGGAGCGCACCGCCAGATTTGCCTCTAGCATCTCGACAATCGGCACGTTCAGCTCAACATAATATTCAATTACATCAAACTCGCCCGAGGTAGCGCCCGCCGGAATACCCGCCGTCTCGCCGCTTTCGGCAATCGGGTCGGGCCGATACGAACCATTGTGATCGCGATACTCGAAGCCGGCGGCGAAGGCCAACATGCCGGCGGGTAGCGGGGTAATCTCGCCGCCAATATTGAACGCCACATTTTTCAGCGTTTGTTCGCTAAAGTCGCGCTGGGTATACCTGACAAAATCGAGCATTTCCTGGGTAATGGAACCGTTGCCATCGGGACCCTGCCCGCCAAATATATTAAACGGCACACAATTAGGCACCAGTGCGCAGATCGCCGGGTCGCCCATCGCGAGCTGTATTTTGGCGATGTTGTGCGAATTTTCCTTCTCTTGAAAGCCGCTATTGTCGCCGTAGCTGGCGGTCAGATCCCAATACATGTCGCGCTCGCCCCATGTGAACTCACCTTCCAGACCGGTGCTGATAAAATAGCTGTCAATATCCTGAAAGAAACGGCGAGCGCCGGATTCCAGCGGTCGGCGGCCGATAAATTCCAGATTGCCATTGGCAACGGAGAGGTCAACGCCAAATGGATTAAACGGGTTCAGTGCCGACACCACGAAATTATCGCTAATGCGGTTACCACAATCATTGCCCAGGCACAGCGGTTCCGGTGCAGCCTTGGTTGCGGATTTTCGTTTGGTGTAAGACGCCTTGGCGACTCCGCGCAGCGATTCTGTAAAATTATGCGTGACGCCGGCATAGATATTCGTTCTTTCATTTGGCGTTTTTAAAAAATTGAACCCGGGCGCGTTGTAATTAAATCTGTCGGCGCTGCTAAATTCGTGAAAGTCGCCGTTAAAAGGATCGGCCACATCGAACTGTGGAATATTGGCGCCGCCATCGTTGAGCACACCGTTGTTCAGCGCCAGGTCTAACCCGCCCAAATTCGGTCCCAAAATAATGCGTGCTTGCGGAGTAAAGGAGGAACAATTGGTATCTGGCACATCGCAGCTTGTCGCATCCGCGTTTGGAAATGCTGACCGATCACGCTTGGCAGTCTCAATGCCTTTTTCGTCGGCATAGCTTAAACTCATCACAATGTGGGTGGTATCGTCACCAACACCCCACAGGGCAGAGATGGTCGAGGAAGCGCCATCATCGTCAGACAGATATTCGCCCGTCTGCATAGCTAACCTGAAGCCTTCGTAGTCGGCATTGGTGATGATATTCACCACCCCGCCAATCGCATCCGAGCCATAAACGGCTGAAGCGCCGTCTTGCAGAATTTCGATGCGCTTAACGACGTTATCAGGGATGGTATTGAGGTCAACCGTACTTGGTACGCCCGACGCCGATGAGCCGGCAACCCAGCGCTTGCCGTCGACCAGAATCAGCGTACGTTTGGCGCCAATATTACGTAACGATAGCTCCACAGCGCCAGCGCCTATACCGGCGCCGTCTTGCGGAAAGCCTGAGTTGCCGGGCACGTTAAACTGCGAGTTGGGGGCCGAGCCGGTGATGGGTAAATCCTGCAGAATATCGCCCAGATTCGTTATGCCGGTTTTCTGCAGCATTTCGTTACTGATGTCCATGACAGCGGTCGGTTCGTTCAACGGGTTTCTGCGAATTCTCGAACCCGTAATCACAACCTCCTCAAGCAGCGTTTCTTCCTGCGCGTAAACGATGCTGGTGGGTAGTGCGTTGGTAAGCGCGAGAACAAGCCCGCCTGTTAGGGTTTGAATGCGTTGCATGACTTGTCTCCGATAGTTGCAAAATTTATCGTTTACTCACGCCCGGTCATTCACTGCCTGCCGGCTGCGTAATATTATGCGCCTGCGCGCACTCGCCGTCGACAGGTAATGCGCATCTGGTAAGCCACGGCAAGCCGGTTGGTGGGAATTGGAAGTGAATGCCAGTCGCAATTGGATAACGGTAAAATGCAACATGGTTAGCGGCCACCACTCACCAGCGTCGTCATCGGTGACCAGCGCGTTTTACGCTGCTGCCACACCCAGGCGGCGAAGACAGTCCCCAGCTTCAATCGCCGGATACTGAGGGTACGGCGGTAAGAGATTTGAAGCTCATTCGATCAAACATATTTCTGCCATGTCCAGGTCAAAGCGCTTAAAATCGAATGCAATAGTTTTGCCGGTGAGATCTGCCATTGCATCCGCCACTGCTAATATTTTAAAGCCCTCAAAGTCAGTGGTGAAAAGAGGCGGCGTGCGTATGTCGATACTTTACTATCGCCCGTCTCATTATCTAAAACGAGTATGATAGGGTGATGAGATGGTTAAAGCTGCGAAATCATCCACGCAATTTCAGTGCCAGCCTGGTGGTAATTTACAAATAGTCATTAAACCCCGTCTGCTGCGCAGTTATTAAACGTTACGCACGCCAATCAACTCTGCGGACGAAACATAATGCTGAGTTAATGCGAGTACAGTTAGAGTGGAATGAGCGAAAATACTGACACCGGGGCGACCGTGCATTCACCAAATCGTTGGCTGCAATTTCTTGGCCCACTCGTTGGCGTGGCTATTTTCAGTGTGGCGATCTACGCTCTTCACCATACGCTACAGCATCTCACCTGGAACGATGTGCTTGAGCCCATCCGGCGTATTGCCTGGTATGAATTGGTGCTGGCGGCAACGTTTACTGCGTTAAGTTATCTGACGCTGACAAACTACGATCGCCTTGCGTTTGCTTACATCGGCCGCTCTTTGCCGCTCAAAAAAATCATGGGAGTGTCTTTCACAGCTTTTGCGGTAGGTCACAATGTGGGCCTGGTCGCTCTCTCTGGCGGCTCGATTCGGTATCGTGCATATTCTCCTCAAGGGGTTAGCGGCATCGAGATCGCCACGCTGATTGGTTTCTGTACCCTGACATTTATTTTAGGTTCATCGCTGCTGCTGGGCATTGCGTTGTTACTGGAGCCAGGTAACACATTGCAGCGACTCAATATTCCAGCCCATGTGTTGCGAGGTACGGGTGTAGTACTCGTCGTGTTCCCGCTGGCTTACGCAGTCTGGGCGTCGCTGTGGAAGCGCGCCATTGTAATTCGCAGCTGGTCGTTAAAACCACCAGGGATGAGTATCGCCTGCCAGCAAATTTTGACCGCCAGCGTGGACCTGATACTTACCGCCAGCGTGATTTATATCCTGCTCCCCAGCGATTCCCCGGTCAGTTTTACAGGCTATTTCAGCGCCTATCTCATCTCGACGGCTGTGGCCGTCATCAGCTCCGTACCGGGCGGGATCGGTGTCTTTGAAGGCTTGATGCTGCTGCAGCTGCCGGACATACCCAAAGCCGATCTGCTAGGCGCCATGCTGTTGTTTCGGGTGATTTATTATGCCGTGCCTTTACTGCTGGCGTTACTGATGTTATCCCTGCAGGAGATGGCCGCACGCCGGCACAGACTGCATACCATCGCTACTTATGCCGAAGTATGGGTCGGGCAGGCGGCGCCACAGGTTTTAGGTCTGGTGATATTTTTGATGGGTGCGGTTTTGCTGGTCAGTGGCGCCACCGCGGAACTGGATAATCGTCTTGCGGAGGTTGCAAGGTACATACCTTTACCTCTGGTTGAAGCTTCACACATGCTCAATAGTCTTACCGGTGTGGCCTTGCTCATCGTCGCTCGTGGACTGTATCGGCGTCTGAATGCGGCATATCACGTGACCGTAGGCTTACTCCTCGCTGGCATAGCCTTGTCATTGTTGAAAGGGTTGGACTACGAGGAAGCGTTGGTTCTGAGTGCGGCGCTCGTATTTTTATGGCTGGGCAGGGATGAGTTTCATCGCAAGGCGTCGCTGTTTGATCAGCGTTTTACCCCGGGATGGGTTTTTTCAATCGCGCTGGTGATTGGCGGCTCGATTTGGCTGGGTTTTTTTGCCTATCGTCATGTGGAATACCAAAGCGAATTGTGGTGGCAGTTTGCCCTGAATGAAAATGCGCCGCGCATGCTTCGCGGCAGTCTAATTGCTGTACTCGCTGCCTCGCTGTTTGGCCTGCTACGGCTACTTAAACCATCGCAGCCTGCGCCAACTGAACTATCGCACGAAGACTTGATGCAAGCCGGATCAATCGCACAAGCCGGTGATCGCTCTATCGGCAATGTCGTGTTACTGGCAGACAAGCGAGTGCTGTTTAATACGGAGCGCACCGCGTTTATCATGTATCAAATTTCCGGTGGCAGCTGGATCGCGCTGGGAGATCCCGTCGGTGATCCCGCCGGCTACGAACCGCTGCTATGGCAATTTCGCGAGGCGTGTGACCGCTACAGCGCGCGCTGTGTATTTTACGAAGTCACGGCTGAACATCTACCCCTGTATGTCGATGTGGGTCTCAGCCTGTCAAAGCTTGGCGAGGAAGCGCGAGTGCCCCTACCTTCTTTCTCTCTGCAGGGCAGTCATCGCGCCGCATTAAGACAGGCGCGCAGTCGGGCGGTGCGCGAACATGCCGTCTTTGAAGTGGTTCCGGCAAGCCAGGTGCCATCAATTATCACTGAGCTGGAAGCAGTCTCGAACGAATGGCTGGCAGACAAATCCGCCCATGAAAAAGGCTTCTCGCTGGGCGCTTTTTCAGCCGACTATATGGCGTATTTTGATTGCGCCGTGGTTAGAATCGACGGCGTTATCGTCGCCTTCGCCAACCTTTGGAGCGCCGGCAAGGAAGAACTCTCTCTGGATTTGATGCGTTACAGTAAGGCCGCGCCGAAGGGGGTTATGGATTATCTGTTCGTGGAGCTGATGCTTTACGGGCAGGCCAACCAGTTTCAGTGGTTTTGTCTGGGCATGGCGCCTTTGGCAGGCCTTGAGCAGCATGAATTGGCGCCCACATGGCACAAGATTGGCGGCGCTATCTTCGAGCATGGCGAACATTTTTATAACTTTGAAGGTCTGCGCGCTTTCAAGGATAAATTCGACCCCGAGTGGCAGCCCCGCTATCTGGCCGCACCGGGTGGGCTTGCCACACCGCGCGTATTGCTGGATGCTACTTTTCTAATATCAGGGGGGGTTAAGAAAGTGTTTGTGCGCTAAGTTGTTCACAACGAATCAGAATAGCTGTAGATTGCCTCACCCTGTATTAATAGCGACGTTTGACACAAACGAGGTGCCGACACATGCTGGAAACTGTGGCAATAAGCGCTATTATCGTTGCGCTCGCTGTACTCATTCATTTTGAAATGCTACGGCAACTCTCCAGAATCATCCCGAAAATGGCGACAATGTTGCGTTTTCGAGTGCTTTGCGCCCTGTTCGGCGCGCTTATCGCGCATATTGTCGAAGTGCAGCTATTCGCGATGGGCTACTACGCGATGACGCATTTTCCCTGGCCGGACATGGTCAACTTTGGCACTGTTGTAAACTCCGCGGGCGAAGCAACCGTAACCCTTCGCGACTGTAGCTACTTTTCCTTCGTCTCCTATACGACACTGGGCTTTGGTGAGATTATCCCCGTTGGACACATTCGCTTTCTGAGCGGTCTCGAGGCCCTCACCGGCCTGGTGCTGGTTGCATGGACAGCATCATTTATGTACGTCGAAATGGAAAGCTACTGGCGCAAAACATAGCTCGATACGAAAACCCACAATTGCTGGTTGGCCGGTACGTTGTTTTCAATACGTTGTTTTCAATACGTTGTTGCCATGTTGTACTCGACTTAGCTAATGAATGAAGCACCTGCTGGTCATCGCGCCGTACTCCCCCTCGGCATCGCCGCGCTGGGCGTGGTATTTGGAGATATTGGTACCAGTCCCCTGTACGCCATGCGTCAATGTTTTACCGGAGTGAATTCCGTATCGGCGACAAGCGGCAATATAATGGGTGTGCTTTCCCTGGTCTTCTGGGCATTGATCATTATCATTTCGCTCAAGTATCTGTTGTTTGTTATGCGGCGCGACAATCACGGAGAAGGCGGCATTATCGCCCTGGTCGCGCTGCTTGGGCCAGTATCAAAACGCCACGCCGGCGTACGTTTGTGGCTTATACCGCTGGGCTTGTTCGGTGCTGCACTGCTGTACGGTGACGGCACGATTACGCCGGCGATTTCAGTACTGAGCGCCATGGAGGGGCTGAGTGCAGACAATCCTGCCTGGCGGCCGTGGACTATACCGCTCACTGTGGCAATTCTAGGCACCAACCAGCGAGCTGCAAGGTTGGCTATTGGCCTGGTAGTTTGTTTATGGATAGTTGATTGGGCATTTCTGAGCGCCAACCTGTTTAAGTTTCTTGACGGCGGATGGTATCCCCTGATCGTTGGCATTGTGGTCTTCACCATCATGAGCACCTGGCGTCGCGGCCGGCAGTTGCTGACCCAACGAATGGCGACCGGCCGGGAATCACTGCAAGATTTTCGTGCTTCCCAGGCTAAACAGTACGCTTCCCGAATTCCAGGCACCGCCGTGTTCCTCACGGCGCAGTCCGAGGAACCGCCACCTATTCTGTTACATCACTTGTCGCATCACCATCTCCTGCATGAACGAATCATCTTACTGACCGTGCGTACCAGAGACATTCCACGAGTTCCTGCGGCGGAAAGAATTCAGCTTGAGGAATTATCGAAGGATTGCTTTCGATTGGAATTATGTTATGGCTATTTTCAAAGCCCAAACGTTCCCATCGCGCTGCGCTTGTGCGAGCATTTGGGCCTGAGCATAGACCCGGATAATGTTACTTATTATCTGGGCCGCGAAACGTTGATTCCTACAGACGATGACATAGGTATTTCGCTCTGGAGGGAGCGCTTGTTTGCGTTCCTGGCGAGCAATGCGCAACGCGCTCCGGTGTTTTACAGTATGCCAACGGAGCGCGTGGTGGAACTGGGGATACAGATTGAACTTTGATGTTGTATGGCAACATAGGCGCGGGTGTCATTACCTATGCAAAATTCCTGTTGTAACTTCCCGAGGCGAATTAAAAACTGGTTTACCAGCGCCGGCGTAATCTTCGTTAGCGGCGCTGGTGGCGTACCCATAAGATACTGATTATAGTCAAACATGCGGCAATAGCTACAATATTCCACACGAATTCCTCGAGATAAGTAGCGGTTACCGCGGTTACGCTAATCAGGAGACCAAGCGCACCGAATCGCCAGCCGAACAAACTTGTAACGCTCCTTCACGAGGTCGATGATAAATTCGATTGACCCAAAAACTATTCAGCAGAAAAAGGATATGACGATGAAAACTACGCTCCCTGGCATCGATTGCGTTGCTAAGCTCGGCTGCATTCGCTGCAGATGATCAAATCACTAAACCCGCCACGACGGAGCCGCAAAGCCAGCAAGTTACGCTTGCTCAACTCGACAAAAACCATGACGGTAAGATTAGTAAGGACGAAGCGGCAGGTGATCAGGAGTTGACCGAAGAATGGGATGAATTGGACAAGGATAAAGACTGCAGCATAGACGTAACCGAGTTCTCGATGTTCGAACCCAGGTCGAAAGTAGAATATGACGAAGAGGAACAGGAACGAGATCACTAAACCTTTAGCATCGTTGTTGCCGGCAGTTTGAGACCTGAACGCGCAAAGAGGCTCGCTATTTTACCCGGCAATCGATGCGCAGCTCGGCGCCTCACGTAGCCGAGCCGTCTCGCCTCAGGGACCTGGTTCTATTAGCAGCAACCTTTACTCGGCATCGGGCAAGCCCTCTCCTTCTTCGATGATGTAGCCGCGACCAAAGGTCTGAAAGATATCAACCTGACCATTGACTATTTGAACTTTGATCATGAATTCCTCGGGCCCAAAATTGTATGTCCGCTCACCGTAATCGAGGTTGCTGGTGTCTCCTATCGCCGGTTCTCCGCACTCTTCCAGCAATTTTATGGATGAGTCGCCAACGTCGATCAACTGGGTGCCACAGCGCATAGCGGCTTGTGCGGGCAGCACGGCCGTCAGTAACACTATTGCAACAGCGCCGAAATTGTTCAAGCGTCGATTGTATAATTTCATTAGCTGTCCTGGTTATCCGGATTGGGTTGGGGTTGGGGTTGGGTTTGG
>JBBKXJ010000111.1:0-6584 GCA_037969395.1 Pseudomonadales bacterium | reverse complement strand
CACTGGCCGCGGCGCTGGCTACGTCGGCAGCCACCCGGTCGCCGGCATGACGGGTAGACTCTTCCGCTGTTTCAGGGCTCTCCTGAGATGCAGCCTGAGCCTGGTCCAGCTGCGCGGCTACGGCGCGTAAATCCTCTTCGGTTAACTGCTCAGAGCGTGTCATCAGCTCGACATGAGTTGCCCAGAATTGTTCGGCATCGGTCGCGCGTTCTACCAATTTCGCGGCAGGGCCCGCAAGGTTGCTGTCGGAGATGGGCTTATGCCGAAACACGTAACGCAGGCGATCGCCAAAATCGTCGCGTAGGCTCGCGATCACTTCGTTGGCCGCCCGGCAGTGCGGGCAATCGTAGCTTCCGTATTCGACCAGCGTGATTTCCGCGTTGTTCGGGCCGAGCACATGGTCGCGGGCCTGATCAACGGGCCGAGCAAGTCGGTTGCTACGATTGGTATCTGACATCTACTTATTATTCCTGAACGAGGCTGCTCTTTTGCAGGCGAAACAGATCAGCCACGACCTGCGTTGTGTGGCTATCGTTCGTTCATGCCGCGTCAGCGATCAGCTAAAAGGAGCGCCCTTGCGCAGTTGTCGATTCACGCAGACGACCAAAACACCGGCGATGTTATTGGATTCGGTGGGGAAGGGCAGCACCAGCATGAATTCCGTTTCCTGCATTGCTATCACTTCGTAGTGCGCCGTGTAAAACTTAGGCTCTAACGCGTTTAGCTGGCAGGTGCCGTGCGCAAACAAAAACTCGCGGATGAGGGTCTCGGCAATCATGTTGTCCTTCTGGCTGGGCCAATAGTCGTTGCATTCGCCCTCATAACTAATGACAAAGGAGCGCGTGTTCTCCAGGTGTAGTATTTCCGGCATTGGCTCGGTGATCGGTTTGCGCAGCTGCCACTGTTTGACGGCAGCCATCACTGTGTCGTTACAATACATATCCAGAGGATGCGACGGCGCCCCCTGGAACACCAATTCGCTCAAGGTGTGATCGCGATCGGTAATATCGTTCATAAGCGTTCCTCTCTAGTCGCTGTCGTCGCTAAGGACATTGTGAATAAATTGTACGCACACGGACCCTTTATACTTTATAGATTCCTGCTCGCGCTGCTTCTATTTGAAAGCTCCAGTTGCTTACCAGACCCTCAACTAATAAAGCACAAAGCGTCCACAGTATCTATAGCCCACCCACTTAGTCACAAATCTTTCGCTAGCCGGTTGAGTACAATAAGGCTGGGCTAACTATCACCCATGGCCAGTAGCGACGCGTTGCCACCAGACGCCGTAGTATTGTTTGACACAGCCTTCTCTAATACGAAACGATGCAGCATAGCGGGGCCAGTGGTTTCAACGATGAGAGGTCGTAATGCGCCTTCACGT
This sequence comes from Pseudomonadales bacterium, assembly GCA_037969395.1. Taxonomy (GTDB): domain Bacteria; phylum Pseudomonadota; class Gammaproteobacteria; order Pseudomonadales; family JAUIET01; genus JBBKXJ01. The sequence continues at coordinate 5,203 of JBBKXJ010000111.1, read as the reverse complement.
TTGGCGAGTATTCCGTCCACCCAATGAGCCAGGGACTCCGGTCCGCTTACCGCCACACCTTGCAACGCATCGGCAAGTATCAGGGATTCCAGTTCCTGCTCCGAGGTCAAGCCAATGCGCTTGTAAACGGAGCCCAAACCCGATTTGCTCATTAGCTCGCTGATATCGAATGACTGGCTCGCCACCTGTAAAATTACATTGCCGCAAAGTAAGGCCACAACAATTTGGCGAATGCCATCGGCAATACTCTCTTCGCCCTGCTGGATACACAGCAATACACCGCGTGGCTCAAGCATCAGTTGATTCAATTCGCCGGTAGGTCCAGGCAGTGTTACAGGTCCGGACAGGACCAATTTGGCTTCCTCTGTCATGACTGCGAGCTGGGACAAAAAGTTCTCGGAGACTGCCGTCGGATATTCAGCCAGCAGCAGAGTAATGAACTGTTTAACCATCTCGGCGCGCTGCGAAATGGCAACACCGCTCCAGATAATGCCGGCCTGGGCCTCAGCAAGGAGGTGATCTGGTGCAGTTAGGTTAGTGTCGCTGACGTTGTTTCCACCGGAGAAATCAAAGCCTGTCGTTCGAATGTGTGCCGTACCGTTAGCGCGCTGTTTTACCAGACGGTAAACGTAAGAGGGGCCTCCCGCTTTAGGGCCGGAACCTGATAAACCATGACCACCAAAGGGTTGAACACCAACTATCGCACCGATGATATTGCGATTGACGTAAATGTTGCCGGCATTAATGGTTCTGATGACTTTTTCGCTAGTCGCATGAATACGCGAATGAACGCCTGAGGTTAAACCGAACCCGGTGCTGTTAATTGCGTCCAGGGCTTGATCCAATTCTTTCGCCTTGTAACGCACCACATGCACAACCGGTCCGAATACTTCCTGTTTCAGCACGCCAATATTGTCTATCTCATACAGGCGCGGAGCGAAGAAAGTACCGTTTGAACAATCACCACTGAGCTCACATTGATACAGTAGCTTACCGTTGTTCTGCATAAACTCGACATGAGACTCCAGCGCCGCAAGCGCTTTCTCATCAATCACCGGGCCGATGTCGGTGTGTAGAAACTCAGGGTTGCCTACCTCGAGTTCCTGCATGGCGCCGATAACCATTTCGATAATGTCGTCGGCGACGTCTTCCTGCAGAAATAACACTCGCAAGGCTGAACAACGCTGTCCTGCACTTTGAAAGCCTGAAGATATAACATCATCAACCACTTGCTCAGGCAGAGCGGTGGAGTCCACAATCAGGCAGTTTTGACCGCCAGTCTCGGCTATAAGTGGAATGCGTGGCCCTGGGCGCTGCGCCAGTTTGCGCGAAATCCAGGCACCGACGCCGGTAGAGCCGGTAAACATAACGGCTGCAACATGCTCGTTCGGCAGCAAGTGGTCGCCCACTGTGCGGCCCTCTGCAATAATTAATTGCACTACGTCCTGAGGAAAACCGCACTCCCGCATCAGCTCGATAGCGCGGGTAGCGATTAAGCAGGTTGAGTCAGCCGGCTTAGCCAGCACGGAGTTACCCGCCGCCAGCGCAGCGGTTACCTGACCCAGAAAAATGGCGAGCGGGAAATTCCACGGACTGATGCAAACAACTACGCCACGCGCTTCCAGTTGTCCGTCTGCGCCCCACTCCGGGTGCGGGCTGCACACCTTTCTTCCTTCATTGGCGTAGTAGCGGCAGAAGTCCACAGCTTCACGCACTTCTGCTACTCCGTCTATGGCGATTTTGCCCGCTTCCCGGGTGCAGACGGCAATGAACTCGTCCATATGCTCTTCAAGCTTGTCGCCCAAACGCTGCAGGCATAGGGCGCGTTCTGCAACGGGAGTATTGGACCACAGTTGAAAAGCTGCCACCGCTTTGTCTACTTTTTCAGCCAGCTGCTGTTCCGAGGTGCTGGGTGCAAAACCCAACACTTCCCGGGTATCCGCAGGATTTGTGGACACCATCATACCGGCAGGTGTTTCAATATCGTGCTGAATGTTCGCCTCTGTCCAACGCTGCGTGTTTTGCTGCATGGCGACCATTCTGGGAATGTCAGTCAGATCGACGCCTTTGGAATTTGCCCTCGCGTCGCCATAGATCCCAATCGGCTTGGGAATATTTGGATTGCTTTTTTGCGGTCGCTTAGCGACGTTCTGCACCGGGTCTTCGACCAACGATGCTAACGGTACGCTATCGTCCACAATACTGTTTACGAAGGAAGAGTTTGCGCCATTTTCAAGTAACCGGCGAACGAGGTATGCCAGCAGGTTTTCATGCTCACCCACCGGCGCGTAAATACGCACTGGGATTTTAAGGTCTTTAATCAGCTTGTCGTACAGACCATCGCCCATGCCATGTAAACGCTGGAACTCGAAATCCTTCAGGTTACCCTGAGCACGCTCAAGAACATAAGCGACGGTATAGGCATTGTGGGTCGCAAACTGTGGATAAATGATATCCCGATTGTCCAGCAACAAACCGGCACATGCCTGGTAAGCAACATCGGTCGATGCTTTGCGGGTGAATACCGGATAATCCTCCAGCCCGTCTACCTGGGCGAGCTTTATCTCTGCATCCCAATAGGCGCCTTTCACCAGCCGTAGCGTCATTTTGCGACCGACACGCTGGCTTAGGTCAATCACCCAGTTGAGTACATGCAGAGCGCGTTTTTGGTAGGCCTGTACCACAATGCCAAACCCCTCCCAACCATCTAAATCGGGATCGGAAAACACGGCTTCGATGACGTCGAGGGAAATGTCCAGCCGGTCTGCTTCTTCGGCATCTATGGTGAACTGCATGTTGCGCTCTTTTGCCATTAATGCCAGCGATTTCAACCGAGGTACCAGTTCCGTTATAACCCGTTCGCTTTTCACAAACTCGTAGCGCGGGTGGAGGGCGGAAAGTTTGACGGAGATTCCTGCGCCGTTATGGATATCTTTATGTGCGCCTGCTTTACCAATGCATTCAATCGCATTTTTATAGGCATCGTAGTAGCCGTCCGCATCTTTCATCGTGCGCGCGGCCTCACCCAGCATATCGTAGGAATAACGATAACCTTTGGCTTCCTGGTCAGCCGCTTTCTTGCTTGCTTCTTCTATCGTGCGGCCCAGTACAAATTGATTGCCCATAATACCCATGGCCTGACGCATGGCTTGACGAATAATTGGCTCTCCCAGCCGGCTGACGGTTTTTTTCAGTTTATTTATATTGTGCCGCTTGCTTTCATCGTTGAGCCTGACGACGCGTCCGGACATGAGCAAGCCCCAGGCGGAGGCGTTAACAAAAAACGAGTCACTGCCACCGATATGTGAAGACCAGTCACCGCCCAGCAATTTGTCGCGGATAAGGCGGTCGGCCGTAGTGCTGTCAGGAACCCGCAGCAGGGCTTCAGCGAGGCACATTAGTACGATGCCCTCGTTGGTGGAGAGGGCATATTCGTTTAGCAGGTTTTGGATATGCGAACCGCTTTGCGCCGCCTTGCGAACCAGCCCGGCAAGTTCAAGCGCTTTAACATCTACCCGCGACTGAGCATCCTGCTCCAGTGCTGCCAATGGCAACAAATCTTCTATGACCTTGGTTTCATCACAGCGATAGTGCTGACGAATGGCGGACCGAAGCTTATTGCCAGTATCAACGAATTTAGATAAAAGCATTGCTTGTGTTCCTCTCTAGCGATAATTGGTCAGAAAGCGCTCAGTGAAAAAAATTCTTCAACCTGCCAACAGCGCCTGGATCTGGCCAAGATTAGTGGCTTTGTGCAGTGCTGTAAATACCTACCGCAAGTGGCGGTACGATTCGATTGTATTCGCTCTGCCGGTTCTCGGATATAGCTCAATGCCATATCAGCTCGTGTGGGCTGGCCGCGCTTTCCCCTAATCATTGGCTCTATAACGTCGCCATAGCCGCTGCGTTAGTAATGCCGAAACGCTGGGGTCTGTCATGCCCTCGAAATCCATCAGCTTGGCATGATGCAGAAATTTTTGCTTGACTGACTTTGCAACGCGATTGCCGACGGCCCGTTCTATATAGTAGATTGCGCGACAAGAGGCGGTAATTCCGCTTTCGAACAAGCGTCGGCAACACTGGCCAAGGTCGACCCGAACTTTCTGTCCTGGACCCACGGTCTGACGTTCATCGGGTTTCTGTCGGCTGTCGCCTGGGGGTTGGGGTACTTCGGCCAGCCACATATTATCGTGCGCTTCATGGCCATCAGGTCGGTAGCCGACGTACCGAAGGCGCGCAATATCGGCATGACGTGGATGGGCATCTCGTTAATTGGTGCGCTCTGTCTCGGCGTGTTCGGTCGTGCCTATGCGGTGCGCAACGGGCTGGACATAGAAGACCCTGAGACCATCTTTATCGTGCTGGCAGACCTGCTGTTCCACCCGTTGATCACGGGGTTCCTGTATGCCGCGCTTCTGGCAGCGGTCATGAGCACGATCTCCAGCCAGTTGCTGGTCGCCTCTTCGTCGCTGACCGAAGACTTTTACCGGTTGTTTCTGCGCAAGGAGGCCAGCGAGAGTGAAAGCGTGCTGGTCGGGCGCATCAGCGTGCTGCTGGTTGGCATTGTGGCGGCGTTCATCGCGAGCAATCCAAATTCGAATGTGCTGGGTCTGGTCAGTCACGCCTGGGCTGGCTTCGGCGCGGCCTTCGGTCCGTTGATAGTGCTGTCGCTGATGTGGTCGCGGATGTCGGGTACGGGGGCCGTGGCTGGGCTAGTCGCAGGCGCTTTCACGGTGATTGTCTGGATTTCAATGGGCTGGAACAGTAGTTTCCTCGGTGGGCCGGGCGTGTACGAGATCATTCCGGGCTTTGTAGTGGCTTGGGCGGCGATCTACTTCGTTAGCCTGGCGACCGAGTCGGCAGGGGAGTTCCGGGCGCTCGAAGCAGTCTGAGCTTCAGCATGACGTGCCGCAATGTACGCAACACAAGGGTGATAGATGAATACGCCTGCAGCAAGGAGAGACTATATGAAGCTTCCTTCCATAACGCTCGGTTTGTTATTGGCGTGTACGGCTCCAGGCTGGGCCGCCGACTCGAGCTCAACGACGCAGAGAATCGACCAACTCGAACAAGAAATCGAAGCACTGAAGCAAGAGATTAACAAAGAGAGTGAAGCCGAAAAAGCCGAAGAAACAGAAGAAAAATCGGAAGACGGAATTAAGGTGGGTGGGGCGGTAAGGTTTCAATATAGCTTCGAAGACTA
>JBBKXJ010000110.1:0-40685 GCA_037969395.1 Pseudomonadales bacterium | reverse complement strand
CAGCACCTCCTCAGAGCGTTCACCAAAGGTGGCTGCGGCTTTGTCGCGTGCGCCGGTCAGCTGCAATGTTAGCGAGCTACTGTCATCCAATTGCCAAAAGTATTTGCCCTGATAGTCTGTCGCCCTTGGCACATCGTCGATCGTGATATCTTCCTCTTCGTCCTCACCCTTCTCAATATAGAGTGGAATCAGGCTTTCGCGATAGGAAAAATAAAATGACTGATTTTTTGTTACTGCGCCTTCCGCAAGATAACCCAGCCTCAGAAAACTGATGTCAACGGTATTTTCCATCGGCTGATTTTTCGGGTCACGCAGGCTGACATCAAACACGGCACCGGTTGCCTTGCCGTAGCTGGCACCAAAACCGGCGGTATTCAGGCCGAAATCGTGAATGAGATTTTCATTGAAGATGCTTTCGCCGAAGGAGTGGAATAAAAACCCGACCGGCAGGTTATCGACCAGGAATAGATTGGCATCGGGCGAAGAGCCTTGTACCGCCGGCTCGGCATCTTCTTCGTCAACCTGCACAATACCGGGCAGACTAAATACGGCCTGTAACGGATCACCGAAGGTGCCCGCCGTTTGCATCAACTTTTGGGTTAATTCGGTGGCTTCAAATTTGGGTTCATATTGCCGGCCTTTTACCAGCACTTCCTCCAGATCATCAGCAGAGTCGTCAGGATTTTTTGAGGTGCCACTTTAAGCGCTATTATGCGCATATTGTCTTTTAGCGGAATTGAAGTAACTATTCCCGGCAACATTTAAAGCACTGTCGATGGCACTGATTTCGAGAAAGGAAGCGCAGCGGTAAATGTTGAAGTAATGGACGATAGGTTTAACGGTGCCGATAACATGCTGGTTGAAGCTATCGGGCTACTGAGCGAACAGGGCCTAATTGACAGTTAGACGTTGGCTTGTGTGCACGTTATCGAGGTTTCCTGCCGACAAAAGCGACACTCATCCGCCGGCAAAGCGCGCCATTGCCGAGCGACACGCATTGAACATTCTCCAGGCCACTTTCTAGCAGCCAGCTTTCAGCCTGCGCAGGTGTCACTGAATGGGTTCGCCACTTGAGGTGGACGAGCATTCCCATCGCCGAGCGGCGAGTGATGCATGCAACCAGGAGGCCCCCGGGTTTCAGCACGCGAAACATTTCTTTGAGCGCTATGCCAGGATCAACGAGATGTTCCAGAACATGCGCAGTCATCGCCATATCGAAAGCGCCATCGGCATAAGGTAATTTCCGCACGTCGCCCTGACGAAGCAACACTTCCATTTTGGAGCCACAGAGGTTGCGTCTGGTGTGCTCGAGCATACGCGACGAGATGTCGATGGCAGCCAGCGAGCACGGCGTAAGCAGCACATCGTTGAGTGCGATGGATAGTGCACCGGTACCGACACCGCAATCCAGTATGCATGGGCGTCGCCCCGTCTCAACTAGCGTATTCTCGCTAAACACGTTGCGCAGTAGCGTTTCGTACGCGCGAGGAAAGTTGAACCTGTTAAGCATTTCGCGCCACACGGGAGCCGCCCGGTCATAGCGATGGGTAAGCTCGGCCATAGTGAAAGGCAGACGCTGCACTGAGAGCTGCCACGAGCCAAATCTACGGGTAAAAATCGGAATAGTACCCACAGCTTTACCGTCTCTTGTTGAGCGTTCTGCGTCTATCGAGATCCGGAGTGGGGCGCTTGTGTGATTCATGAGTCTCAATCTGTGTGGTTTGAATGGCGACAATGTATGCGTTAGAGTTGTCGCCGACATCGGCCAGAAGAACAAAAGCCGCTCCACACGAAGATTGGTTTTATCAGGCTGTATGGCGCGAAAGACCCCCCATAGTGCGGAGATCAATATCCGCCAGCAGGCGGATGACTGCGTTGTAAAAGATGCGTACGCTGAGTCGGTATTGTCCAACGGTGAAAACGTATGGTTTTAGACCCACAAACACTGCCTGTTAGCGCGTGGCAGCCGATACGGGGCCCGTTCACCCGCTGGCCACGCACTGCCGACACCGTGCTGGCCGGCGTTGTGTTGCTGTTATCTCTGTTTGTCACCGATAAGGTTCCTGACCACGACCTCGCTATTCGTTCTGCACGCGACTTACCCGCTACCGCCCTTTTCCTGTTTGCCCTCGCTAGTGGTGCCCTCTATTGGCGGAGACACTCGCCCCTGCTGGTACTTGGCGCAAACCTGGTTGCACTAACTTTGTCGATGGCGCTTGCTAACCCGGAATCCGTGTGGGCACTGCCGTTTGCGCTATATAGCGCTGGCCGTTACGGCAGCAATGATCATTGGAGCTATTTCGGCGTGGGAACTGCTCTCGCACTCACTACGATCAACTCTTTAGTAACAGGTGAACCGACAGGCAGTATCGGATTCGGCTTCCTGATTGTGTTCCTGATCTGGTACATCGGCAGGTATATTCGCGTGCGTGGCAATTACCTGCGCCTTCTGCAAGAGCGTGCGCTGCAACTCGAGCAGGAGCAAGCCAGCGAAGCCCGCCGGGCGGTAGCCGAAGAGCGAACCCGAATCGCTCGCGAATTACACGATGTTGTCGCGCACAGAGTAAGCCTGATGACAGTGCAAGCCGGCGCTGCCAGGACAGTTGCCGCCCACGACCCGGCGAGTGCGCTGCGGGCCATGCAAGCGGTGGAGAATGTCGGGCGGCAGGCGCTTGATGAGCTGCGCCACCTGCTGGGCGTGTTACGACCAGAAGCTGATGCCAAAGAACTCGGCCCCCAGCCGGGTGTTGCCGATATTCCGGCGCTGGTCGAGCAGCTAGGCGACGCAGGATTGGAAGTCTCTGTTTCGATGGACGGCGATAAGTCCAATCTGCCGACACATATAAATCTGGCTACTTATCGCATCGTTCAGGAGGCACTGACTAATGTGCTTAAACACGCCGGACTCGGCGCGCGCGCCGAAGTCCGACTCAGCATCGACGTTCGAGTGATCATCGTCGAGGTGCTCGATAACGGCCGCGGCAGCACCAGCTTGGCTGGCTCGGGCCACGGCATTACCGGCATGCGCGAGCGAGCACAGGCGGTGGGTGGGAGCCTTGCTGCAGAGCAACGTGCCAGCGGCGGCTTTCAAGTGCTGGCTCGTCTACCCATCGGCAAGCAGCGACCATGAGCATACGCGTCGCCGTCGTCGATGATCAGGCGTTAGTGCGCGGCGGGTTTGCCATGATCCTCGACCACCAGCAAGACATCGAAGTAGTGGCCGAGTCCGGGACCGGCATCGATGCGATAGAAATGGCCAGAACCCATCGACCGGATGTGATACTGATGGACATTCGAATGCCTGGTATGGACGGCCTTGAGGCGACTTGCAGCATTATCGAAGAGGCTAACTGGTGCGTGCGGGTGTTGATATTAACGACGTTTGACCCCGACGAATACGTATACAAGGCGCTGCGTGCCGGCGCCAGCGGCTTCGTGCTCAAGGACATCCCGCCCGAGGAACTGGTCGCTGCGGTACGCTCAGTGGCCGCCGGCGGTGCCCTCCTCGCCCCCTCTATAACCAGGCGCCTGATCGGCCAGTACGCCAAGCGCCTCGCCGTTGACACCAAGCTGTCATTTCGCATTGAAAGCCTTACTGACCGCGAACGCGAGGTGCTGGCCGCGATCGCCCGTGGCCTCAACAATGCTGAGATCTCAGAGCAATTGTTCATTGGTGCGGCAACGGTGAAATCGCATGTGTCGAACATCCTAACCAAGCTGGGGCTGCGTGACCGTGCCCAGGCCGTGGTATTTGCTTACGAGAGTGGGTTTGTCGAGGCTGGAGAGCATGACATCGGTCACTGCAAGTAGCGCTTTCAGAAATCGATTTTGTCCGCACACGAAGTTATGTTGGAGTACATGATAAGAATAAATCGATATAAAAAAGAGTTTGTAAACTACAATATTCAGCTAGTGCTTCCAACGCATGGCGGTGGCAGCACAAATACACTATAGAGGTTGGTATGACTAAGTCTGAAAAATTTTGGGATAAAGCTGCTGAACGCTACGCGAAAAGCCCGATCTCCGACGAGGCGATCTATCAGAAGAAACTCACGGAAACGCAGAGCTTCCTTACTCCGGACATGAGCATTTTAGAATTCGGCTGCGGCACCGGGTCAACGGCCATTCATCACGCCCCGCATGTGCAACATGTCGAAGCACTTGATATATCCGCGAACATGCTCAAAATTGGCCGCGATAAGGCCAGAGAAAAAGGCATCAAAAATATAGCGTTCACCCACGGGAGCTTGACTGACTTCAATGCGGAAAGCGCGAGTCTGGATGCTGTTTTAGGTTTAAACGTGCTTCACCTGTTGCCAGACAGGCAAGCCGTGATCGCTGAGGTCGCCAGAATCCTCAAGACCGGTGGCGTCTTCGTCAGCAGCACAGCTTGCCTTGGGCATTCGTACCTGCGCTTTATTAAGCTGGTCGCACCGCTTGGCAAATTGCTGGGGCTGATGCCCGATGTCTTTATATTAACGGAAGCCGAATTGGCCAGCGAGATCACCAGCGCCGGCTTTGCGCTTGAACGACAGTGGCATCATGGCACAAACGGTATTGTCGTTTTTATCATTGCGCGCAAAGAGTGAAGCTGTTTGGGTGCACGAATACTGCCATGTTGCGAAAAGAATTAAGGGGTATGATAAGATCAGCGCCAGGCTGGTAAGCGCTACTGCGATTTGATTTAAATTTCAGCATGCGAGGGGCTTACGAGCGGGCTCGCAGAATATCACCACTGTTATCAGCCAGCCTGACGCTATAACGTTTGAACTGAGGTACGTTCTCAATGCAAAAAGTAATAGCTATTTTCATTGTTGGCTTGTTGTCAACAAGTTGCGGCTCTCTAAGTACACTCCCGAGGTCGGAGCAGGCAATAAGAAACAGCCTGGTAAAAAGCAACTCCAGATGCTCTTACATACCTTACGTATACAGCGGTTTAGTTTACGACTCTTGTTACCTGAATGCGGGATACGAAAGAACCCCCGAGTATCCGGAAAACATTACGTATAGTGATGCCGACGCTAGAAGTCTTGGCGCATTCCTGGCAGTTGATTTTGTTTTGTCGGGAGTAGTAGATACGTTTGCGCTATCTTACACATGGTATATGCAAAATAGATATGGCAGCATTGCTCTGGATTAGTGCCAGGTTATAGCCTGCAACTATCCGGACGTTTAGTTTGAACTTTGCGAGTACCGAATACCTGGGCATCCGGCTAGCTCTGCTGCCAGTCGTTAAGGAACAGATGATGAAGCTGATTCGGAGCTATCAAGTACTTTACCACGCCAAGATCAGTCACTTTCTTCCGAAGTTCTGATTCCAGTCTAATCGGGCTGTGAACCCAAAGCGAGCCGCAAGATAAGCGCACGACTGTCATCCTGGTTGTATACGGCAGTGTAAAATAGAGGCACAGCTTCGCCGTCGAAAGTCCAAATATTCTCACCAATTTCGTTCACGTATTCCTCCTGACTGTTTTGCTTACGCAGTGACTGGTAGGGTGCGCCGTGCGCACGGGCAAAGTTAACAACTAGCGGCACCTATTCGCAAGCTCGTTATTGTCATTACAGCCGCTGAAAATATTCGCCGCAGTTACCGCGCATAGAGCTGCTCCTTAGTTTGATAGCGGTATCTTCGGATAGTCGAAGGCAAAATTCTGTCGTCATTTTGAAACATTTTGTCGCCGCTTTGTAAGCGGCGTCATGCCAAAAAGCCAAGCTTGAGTTACGCGTCAAATCTACGTCGACTATTGCTATACAAAACGTTACAAACTCTAAAAGTATATTGACTTACGCTAAGCCCTGACTAATCAACACAGGGCATCACTATGGGATACATACAGAAAATTGGATTGGTTATCGCGGTCTTCGCGGTAATTGGCTGTAACGATAACGACGATAATGATAAGAAGAATTCACCACCGGTAAGTGAAGCGCTGGAGCAAAAAGTGTCGCCCGCAGAAATGCAAGGCCTGTGGCGCAGCGATGGCTATATGACTTTGCTGGAGATCACGGGCGGGCGCGTTCTGGAGTATGAAGTAAGTTCGGTGCATTGTTTATTGGTCGACGACACTGTATTGGCTGATTACACCGAGAAAACACCGCATTTTCTAACCAATGGCCAGCGTACGCGCTTCGCGACTGATCCGGTTTTCGACCGCGGAGTCGACCGCATCGCCACCCACCCCTATTTTTATAATCGTATCGTGCAACGGCCAACCGCCTGTGTTGATGGTATAACTGAAGAAACAGACGACCCGGTTGCCAATTTCGACGTTTTTTGGAATATCGCTAACGAGCAATATGCGTTTTTTGATTTGCGCAATATTTATTGGCAACAAAAATACCACCAAAATATTGCTGCCGCCGAGAAAGCAACTAGTGACGAAGAGTTGTTCAACATATTCGAACCTATGATTGCAGCCTTTGGTAACGATGACCACGTGAGTTTGTACGCTGGCGACGACACCGGAGCAGGTGCGGGTGTAGATAGCGAACTTGTCGTTCGCATGCAAGAGAAATTTGCGGAAGCATTTGCTGAACAACAGTTGCTAGACGCTTTTAACAATCAAACCCTGTATGAAGATTTTGACGACTATGTTGAGGAGCGTTTTGATCTGTTTCTGGATGAGCGATTTCAGGAGTCGTTCGACATAATAGTGGGCTATATGGTCGACGGTGAATTCAAGTCGGCGGCAAATGATGAAATTATGTGGGGTTTGATGGAAGATAATATCGGTTATCTTGCAATAAACGACATGGAGGAGTTTATCGAAGACCTCGACTCAGCTCTCGCCGCAGTGGAAGATGGAACGCTTGATGAATATTGCGCCAGCGATCACTGCCCTGTTCCTGGATCCCGATTATACCGCCAACCAACAAGATGCGGCGCTGGAGGCCGCATTGCAGGATCTATAACGACGCTCTATTAGACTTGCCGAAACCGAAATACCCGGCGACAATGTGCACATGCATAATGAACACTGGGTATTCGGCTACGGCTCGCTGATTTTTCGGGTCGACTTTCCCTATATCAAAAAACAACCTGCCAGCATTACAGGCTGGTCACGACGCTTCTGGCAGGGCTCGCATGACCATCGTGGTCTGCCGCACGCGCCGGGCAGAGTGGTCACACTGGTCGAGTCATCGGGAGAACAGTGTGCGGGCATGGCTTACCTGGTTAAGGAACACGTGTTCGAACACCTTGATCATCGCGAGAAGAATGGTTACCGGCGAGTGGATACAGCATTATTATTTGACGATGGGAACCAGAGGCAAGGCACCGTGTATATCGCTGAAGTAGACAACCATGCGTTTCTCGGTGATGCATCACTGGACGAGATTGCGGCTCACATCGTCGCCAGCAGCGGCCCCAGTGGTCACAATATAGATTACCTGTTAGAGCTGGACGTGGCGCTGAAGCAGCTCGGTATTGATGACGCACATGTCAGTCAACTCGCGCAGTTGGCACGGGATATCAATACCGAAGACAAATAATTCTATGCACTTGCAGCGGCCACATGCGAAGTGATCAACTCCGCGAAGCGCGCTAACAGCGGCTGCGGCAAGTCATGACCCATACCATCGATCAATTCCAACTTCGCATTGGGAATCAGCCTGGCCGTATCGATACCTCCTTCCACTAGCGCCAGCTTGTCTGCCTTGCCGTGAATAACGAGGGTTGGTACTTTAATCTTTTTCAACATGTCCACCCTGTCGCCACTGGCAATTATAGCTAATAGCTGACGGCTGGAACCTGGGGGATGGTACGAACGACGGAAGCCGCGCAGTATTCTCTCGCGCAGCTCATCGTCGCTGGGCGCGTAGCCGGGGCTGCCGATCAGTCGCCAGATTCGCATAGATGCTTTGAGATATCCTTGTTCATCTGTCGGCCTGCGCTTGGTAATTTGCAGCGTTACCTCACGGCTGGCTTGCGGCAACGACCTGCGACCGCTGGTAGACATAATAGATGTCAAGCTTAACGTGCGATACGGATGATTGCCTGCAATCAGTTGCGCGATCATGCCACCCATAGATGCTCCAACAAGATGGGCGGCGTCGATATCCAACGCTTCCATCAGCCCAAGTGTATCTTCAGCCATATCGTACAATTTGTAGGGCACTCTAACAGGCATATTAAGCCGCGCCCTCAGCATCGTCTTGAGTAGCCCCGGCGTTTTCATAGCGTCCATTTTTTCCGACAAGCCGATATCGCGATTGTCGAAACGCACCACCCGATAACCTTTGGCGGCAAGCCCCTCGCAAAACGCATCAGGCCAGGCGATCATCTGTGCGCCCAACCCCATGATTAGCACAATCGCGGGCTGCGTGCGGTCGCCAAACTCTTCGTAGGCCAGTCGAACGCCATTGGCTTTAACAAACTGTTCAGTCATATCAGGCTACCGCTGTTACTGCATGCAGCGGCATGTTGCGGGCTGCACACTGTGGATAGACAAGTCGCTGCCAACCGGTCGGTACAAACGGCTGCCACTGGTCCTCAGGCTGCGCAAGTCGCTCGGCCAACAAATACCAAACCAGCGCGTTTACAGTCAGGCCACAGTGACTGCCCTGTACCTCTATGTTTTCGCTCTGCTGATGACCATTTTTCTGCACCGACTGACTCCATGGCACGACACCGTCCGAGCGGGTAAACAGTGCAGAAGTAGGCACCGGTGGCGCTTCTGCAATACGCTGCCTGCCCGCTGCCAGGCCTGCGTCGAGATTGAAAACTTTAGCAAAATTGTCTGCCGATGTGCCTGTATCACGATATTTGCCAATGGGGCTACCCAGGCTGAGTACTTGCCGCACGCGCTCGGGAAACTGACGCGCCATTTCTCGCGCGTAAATGCCGCCCAGGCTGTGGCCGATTAGGCTGACTTTGCCGCCACTGCGTGCATAGAGCTCGTCGAACTGCTGCGCAAGGCCCTTTAGTTTTTCTGGCGTAGGACCGGTATTGACGCCCTGCCCCCAGCCAACGGCCACATAACCTAATGATTGTAGATAGTCTATAAGCGGCCGATTATATTTATCAGAAGCAAGATATCCCGGCAGCAGCATCACGCCGTGACCATCGCCCGGGGTAGCACGTTGCAACCAGCGGCGGGCGATGCGAACTTGCGCTCGTTCATGCAAATAGCGTGGCCCCTCAGTTAGCGCATACAGAAGTTTTGGTCGTTGTCGGCTGTTATCGCTAGTCATCAGGCTGGTTTCCTTATATTACATTGACAATACGCGGCGACTACGGACTTTTCTCGTGGTCTATAAATTTATAACGAGAAATTACGAACTCGCGCATCGGATGGATCATAGCTCGAATAACCGTCGAGCAATAACCAGTGCACGCAGATTGTTATCGCATTACCTGCAATATCATGATCAAAATTAGTGTAACTGCAACCTTGCCGCGCATAAAGAAAGATAAGTAGAAAAAACCGGCGTTTCCCCGACCACAGATCACCAGCCAGACCTTCGTATTTCGATAGCGCGTAGCACATCTGAATTAATCGCCACCTAGTGTAGTGTCCGATATAAATGGCTGAAATAGAGCGAGCAAAATTTGCGCCCTGCGAGACAGAGTTCGCAGGCAATAGTGGGCCTATTGGCAAGAACTCTAACGAAGCAGGGCGCAAATTTGGCCGCTCCCTTCGGGCGAGACGCCAAGGGGCCATCCGCTGCGTCGCCTAATAGCGCCTACTGTTGGTGCATTCCCTCGACGTAGGCCCACTATGCCTTCGGAAATGCGCCTTGCGGCTGACCCCTTGGCGTCTCGCTATTTAAGCCATTTATATCGGACACTACACTAGACACTGGCCAATAGCTGCAGCGTTCTCGCATCGCGTTGGCCATCAAAGTAGCGCTGCAACAAGTCGGTGAATACCGTTTCTGGTTGCGCTACTGCGGCAAACAGTGTTGCCGACGACTGCAGCTTCATATCGTCCGGAGAGCCTAATATCTCTGTTGCCGAGTAGCTATCGCGAAGTAACATCGCCTCTGCGCAGGTTACCAGTCTAGCGCCGAGTAGCGGATGACCGAGATATGCCGTGGCTTCCTCCAGTCCCGAAATAGAGTAGCGTTTAGACATAGCGCTAAAACCCAGGCCACGCAATTGCGGGAAGATAAACCACATCCAGTGGCTGGTTTTTCGACCGGCTTTTATCTCGTCGAGTGCCTGCTCGTAAGTTTTTTCTTGTGCAGCGACAAAGCGCGTTAGATTGTAGGGGTCGCTGTTGGGAGCGCCGCGGTTGTCATTCATGCTTAAAGAGCGTCATAAATAGATGGAGATAGATAATAGCCGCATATGACAACCTTATCTACATACAGCTGGTGAGGCGAATGTCAGAGCCAAACTAAATTACGACGGTCACAACGACAGTGAAATTGGTCTCGCCTTCGGCGTTGGCAGGACGATTGCGAATTACAAGGATTGAGCTGGCAGCTGCTCCGGGTTTATCGTGCGACTCAGTCTCTAAAAATCCCGCGCTGAGGCGCAAAAGACTCAGGCCCTGCGGGATATGGTGGAGATCATTAACCGGGCGCTTACACCGTCGGCTACTCCGGCCGCTCAAGTTCATCCGAGTAATGCAGCTTGCCCACATTATCAATTATTACCGCATCAATGCCGGGTAAACGATTAACCAGCGCCAGCCCGCGCTTCGCGCCTAACACAAAAACTGTGGTTGACAGCGCATCGGTAGTGATCGCATCTTCTCCCAATATTGTTACGCTGCGCACTTCACGCGCAGAGTCGCCGGTTTTGGGTTGCAGAATATGATGGTAGCGTTGGTCGCCGTCGATGAAGAAGCGTTCGTAGTCTCCGGAGGTGGAGATGGCGGTATTTTCCAGCGGCATGACGACTGCCATTTCCTGTTCGCTGCGCGGGTCTTTAATGCCGGTCAACCACGGGCGGCCGCGGCGGTCGCCTATAAGGCGGCTGTCGCCACCGGCAGAGACTATCGCGTACTTGATGTTCATTGTGCTGAGAATGTCTATGCCTCTGTCGACCGCGTAGCCCTTGGCGATACCGCCCAGATCAATACGTACGCCAGCCTGCTTGTAGCGAACGCTGCTGCGTCTGCAATCGAGGATAATGTGTTGATAGTTAATTGCGTGAAGTTGCCGGGCGATCTTTTGCTTACTCGGCTTTACGCCTTTACGGAAATCATAAAATTTGGCGACTGATGCAAAAGTGATATCGAAAGCACCGTCGCTTAATTCTGAAATCGTTCTGGCGTCGTCCAGCAACTTGCAGAGTTCTGGCGACACAGGCAATGGCTTCGCGTAGGTTTTCTTACCACTCGCGTGCCGATTAAGAACACTTAATTCAGAGCTTTCAATATAGGGGCTGAAGTGTTGGTCGATGCGGCGCATCTCGGCCATGACTTGTTCAATCATAGCGGCAGCTTCCTCGCGCGGTTTTTCAGACCATAGTTCGACGCTGACTTCAGTGCCCATAATTGCCTGTTTATCGCTGTACCATTCGGCGTTGGCGGAATGGCAGAGAGAAGTTAGTGCAATGGTGGCCAGGACGATTTTATTCGCGACTGAAGTCGCTCCCACAAACAGGCTGCAATAATGTAGGAGCGACTTTGGTCGCGAATTCCAGAAGCTCACGGCAAGCCTGTCGATTAGTAGTAAAGTGACAAGTAAAACCTAATCACATTGGCCTCGAAGCCGTACAGTGACTCTTCGCCGGCACTCGCGTCGGTTTCGGTGGCATCTCTGAAGTCATCGTATTCGAAGCGAATGTGGTCAAGGTTCAAACTTAAGCTGCCTCTCTCCAGAAAGTTCAGCCTATCGATATTTAGCGAATAACTAACGCCTATACCGAAGGTGTGCGAGCTGAATGTACTCAGCTCTTTATCGCGCGCTTTATAGTTCTGAAAATCAGAACGAGGAAAAAGATCGCTGTAGAACTCTGCCGCGGTCTGTTGGTAGTAGCGGTATTTTATATCAAAAATCCAGCGCTCGCGAAACGGGTGCGTGTAACCCAGCTCTGCCGTTTTGCCGTCAATTCCCCAGTCATCGGTGTAATAGCGCGCTTTGGTTTTTAAAGCGGCGCGATACGGAAGATAGTAGATCAAGCCGAGTGCAGTCGCGTCGCTGCTGCGCGTGTTAGGGTAAGCTTCGCTTTCCAGCTTGAAGCTGGTGGCGTTGTCGGGGTCGACAAAGCGTACCTGGCGGTAAGGATTATTTAGAAATCCTTCGTTGGTAATCGCCTCATAATTCAGGCTTAGTAGGAAATTTTCAGTTAGTACCTGGCTCAGACCAAAACGATAATGCTGTCGATCCACTTCTTCTGCAAACTCGGGGTCGTTGTTTTGGCCAACTTCATCTGCGCCGCGCGAGTAGCCTATACTCAGCGTGCTCAGGCCGCCGAAGAAATCCTGGCTTACATCAAAACGAAACGCGTTGGCGCTGTAGTCGTTTTCTTCGCTATTAGTCACGCCCATGCTGATCACGGTTTTATCGTGCAAATAGTCGAGGCCGACGGATTTTTCTTCGCGCCTTTCCGTATATTCGCTGGCCGACAATTCAACGTCAATAGAAGCGCTGCTGACGTTGTCTATATAATAATTGGCGCTTAGCGAGAACTTGTCCTTGATACTTTTGCGTACCAGTACCGAAGGGCCGTCTATCGTCACGCCGCCGCCATCGTATGAGTGATATAGCACGTCTGCCCTGTCTTCCGGTAGCACAGCGGCCGTGAGTTGTTGCGCTACCAACAAAGCCGACATGACAAGTAGGCGTGCCGGTTGTAGACAACGCGCGATGTGCAGCGTATTTTTAGTTACAACCACAACCACCACCTCCGCCACCTTCAGCGCCCGCTGATCCTTCCCGCGCCTGATAAACATGATGCATATAAGAGGCTGATACCGGGTCACGGTCAAAGCTCATAATCGGGTCAGCCAGATTAGCGCGCTGATACGGTTTCACCCACGGTTCGATGGAGCCGCAGCTGCTAACAACAACGCTTAACATCGCAACTAACGAAAAGACTTTTAAAAACTGCATGGATATTACTCTCACGTGTTAACAATCGCGGCGGTTAAAAGAAAACCGAAAAGCCGCCGGTGAATTCAAAGTTATGCGTGGTTTTTTCTTCACCCAACAAGTCGCTGTCAAATAAATGATCGCGTACATCAAAATGCAGGGCCAGCCAATCGTTGAATAACAGTCGGTAGCCGACACCAAAATTAACGGTGAAACGATCGTCGCCACCAAACTCGGTATTACCGACACCACCGATAACGTACAGCGCGGAATTAAATGCCCACCGTTTGCCAATAAAGGTTTCACCGGGAAGCAGGTTATAAGCGGCGGATAGATTGTAATATTTGTAGTCGCGCTCTTCTTCGGTAAGTAGCTGCGCCGAGCCTGACAGATTCTCGAAACTTGTTTGCCCGCCCTCAGACTGGCCGTATGCCGCTTCGAGGAATACGCCTTCGGTGATGTGGTACGCGAGACGCAGGCCATAAACATCGTTGGAACCAAAGTCTTCGATGCTCAGCACGCCGTAATAGACGCTAATTTCGAAGTCTTCGCTGTCGATGGCGTCGATGTCTATTTCCTGACGCTCAAGATCCGCTGGAATAATGTCGCGCGCTGTTTTGCTATCTTCTGCCCAGCTGGTGCCGGCAATGCAAAAAACTGCAAGCAATACCGCCGCGCTGCGCTTTGCAAAAAAGATGCTGCGCGACGCTGCGGTAGCAAACGTAAGTTCTAAAAGAACGCGCTGAAACCTAATTTCCATTGTTCAATCTCTTCGTCGTCATCGCGACTTGTTAGTACCACATAGTTTTTGTATTCCAGGCGCAGCACGAAGCGCTTGCTAAGATAAATTCGCGCGCCGCCGCCTACATGCAGACTGTTGTCCTGGCGGTCTTCCGTGCTCACCAGGGTGGAGTTTGGATCAGTTTTTATAACGCCTGCACCGAGCGCAAAGAACGGCGAAATTCGCCATTCGGGGAAGGTCTGGTGTACCAGGCTGAAGTCCGCCAACAGCGTGTCGGAGAACGTGCCAAGCGCTTGCGATACGGTGACTTCGGCTGCGATGTTTTTAGTGAAGTTGTAGCCTGCGTAAGCAGAGATCACATCGGCACCACCGAAGTCACCACCGCTAAAGCCCAGTTCCCATTTACGTTTTTGAAAATCGACAACGGTCTGCGCCTCTATTGTCAGCACATCGCCTGCGGGCGTCAGCGTTTTGGCCAACTGTTTTTCATGCACCCAACCTCGCCTGCCGTTGCTGGTACGCACTTTGAACCAGCCGGTTTTGCGCTTCAGCAGTTGTATCCACTCGCCGCGCGGTGCGACGTAGAATTTTGGGTAGCCTTTACCGGGACCTGTGTGCAGGTCGATGAAAGGCGACGCGACCTGTACTTTCTGTTTTTCCTTTGCACCCCACGCAGCCGCAGGGCTCGATATCCAAATCAAAAGCAGGCACAGCAGCAGTATTGATGTTCGGGTTGAGTCCATTCTTGGTTTATTTATTTGGCTACGTATACTGTTTGTTTTATGGTCTTTAATCTGCAGCAAACTACATTGGTCTAATGAAAGTGTAGCCGTTGCTGAGAATGTCACTACTCTAATTAAGCGGCGCGTCGAAGGGGTTGTTGTAATATTGACCGCCGATATCCAGCCATTCGGAAAGCAACCGCAGTTCGGCCGGCTGCAACCAACCGGCGTGGCTACCGGCTGCTTCAAATAGATCGAAAAATCCTTCGCTGCCGCGGCTACCCGCTGCCGACATAGAAGCTGCTACCGGCACAGGCACGAGGATGACATTCCCATTTTCATCGATTTCAGGGTTGCCATTACGGTCCAGGCTCTCCACTAAAATATCGACCAATAAGTCGTTGACGATTTCCTGCTCATTGTCGCGAAATAGCAGTTCGCGATAGGAGGTAAAATGGTCCGGGTTGTCGGTTGCAGGACCATCGCTCAAATCCAGTTGCGCCGCAGGCACTTGTGTGCCGCTCATCGCATCGACAGCATTGTGACAACTGCTGCAGCTGCGATCTTCTGTGCCCACGGCGCGCGGCAGTGACCAGAGAGGGTGTATGTGCTGTTCGTAATTAATTACGATGCGGCAGGCGCTGGTAAAATTCGTAGCGCAAGCGGTTGCTAGCGGTGCGCTGGTGGTCAGGTCGGTGTAGAGGTAGCTAAAATCCGGGTCTTTAGGTACGACGCCGGGCGCAGTCCATTCATCAAGGTAAACCACATCGGGCGTAGGCGAACGAACGCCATTAATGCGTGCATATACTTCGGCCATGGTTTCGCCAATCTCATCGGCAAACAACGCAGTGTCGGTATTGGGGAACTCAATGGTAGGGTTAACTGCGCCAAAATTTACTGAAGGGGCTTCGGCATCGGCTCTGCCATGCGGCAACGCGCTGTCAGTGCTGTGGCAGCCGTTACACTCGCGCTGCTCTCCAGGGCGTAGCTGCAGCCAGTTTTGATGCCGCCCTCCAATGCGCCGCCCCTGGTCATCGACCACGCTAATGGTAAACGCCACATCGGCCGGTACTTTAACTATTACCGAGCCATCCGGTTCGATGGGAACGTAGCCCAGAATTTCTCGCATCGATTGCTGCGCACTGCGGCCAAAGGCGGAATTGTCGAAGTTCAGCACATTGTTGTCAGGAATTGAAACAGCTTTTAACAGGCGCAGAAAGCGTGCGGGTCGCTGGCTGGCCAGTGTTTGTGCCGGATCGGCCAGGGTAGCAATATCCGGCTCGGCAGTATCGACACCATCCAGATCGTAGACGCTGGCGATGTGCAAAACACCGACGTTTTCATTAGCCAGGCTGCTGTCGATTGCGGTGGCCGCTGCTGCCGCCGGAAAGGGTCGCTGCTGCAAGGCGATAATGTCGGTAAATAACATACCCTCTTCGGGCGCTACTACGGGCAGCTGCGTCTCTTCCTGCAAATCATAAAGCCAGATGCCATACAGCGGCGGCGCTTCCTGCAAGGAGAGGTCGCTGAGATCATCGGCCAGCGCGCAGGGTATTATCTTCGCTCCCACTTCGATAAGCCGGCATTGACTCCAGCTGACTAACAGGCGGTCGGTGCCGTCTAGCAGCGGAAAAGCCGCGCTAAAACGCCCGCCCGGCGAAACCCCTCCGGTCATCACTGCGGTTAAAGCGGCAGAGGTCTGCCCCGGCCCGGCCATCGTTTGCGCGGCAGTCGTTGTTTGATCGTGCTCGGTAAAGTTTTCAGCATCAATCAACACGATGTCGCCGCCGAGATGGGAGGTGCGATAAGGACGCAGGGCGGCGAGCAGTTTGCCGTCTTCGGTTTGCCTGGCCGTTAAGAACTGTACTTCCGCACTGTCATTGTTACTGCTGCTACCGCTGTCATGACTGTGGTTGCCGTACAAGAATTGCAGATTGGTGCCGTCAGCGTCGATTGTGTAAAGATTGATATTGTCGTGGCTGCCCATATTGTCCCAACGGCTAAATACAATGCGACCGTCGTCAAGCACTGCAGGGTCAAGGTCGTGGCTTTGATTAAAACTTATTTGCTCTATGTTGGAACCGTCAGCGTCGATCACATGCAGTAGAAAAGCTTCGCTGTCGCGGTCTTCGTCCAATGCTGGAAACTGCGGTTTTCCTTCGTCAAGGAGTATCGCCTTCGAGCGCCGCTGGCGGGTCGATGAGAACACAATACGGTCGTCAGGCAGGTATTGAGGGGCGATATCGTGGCCCTCTTCGGCGCTGATATCCGACGCAAACAGGCGTCTTAGCTGCTCGGTTTCAAAATCGTATTCCCAGATATTCCACTTTGGCTGGTCTTCAGGATTGGCGTTCTCAATTGCCGGCGCGCGCATAGAAAAAAGTAACTTAGTGCCATCGTACGAGCTGCTTAAATCTTTTACATCGTAGCGCGCGCCTGCGGGGAAGATGCCAGCGGTAATGCGGCGTGCGGCAGCGCTGGGCGAACCGCGGTCACGAACTAATAATTCGGCACCGGCGTGGAACGCTGCCGGTTCGCGTATATCGTCGCTGACGGGGTCGCCGCTGTCGTCGGTTGGAATGCTGCGCTTGACGTAGGCAATAGGAATATCCAGCACCACCGGGTCAGCTTTCTGACCATTGCTGATACCGATGCCGCCGTCACCTTCGCCGCCGCTGCTGCAAGCAATTGTTAGCACGACCATGCTCGCGGCCAGCAACGAATTGCATGCCTTGCGCCGAAGTTGGAATCGTTTACTGTCGCTCATGCCGTCGCCTGATCACACCTGTTTAGTACAGCCGTTGACGGCTATCTCTGCTTAACTCTAGCCGAAGCTTATAAACGCAGGTGTTTCGAGCGCTAGTCGTTGCCGGTTTTGTGCAGACGGTCACGCTTCCACTGCCCCGCTTTGCGCAGAGCTGCCATCTGTCTACTTATCGACCAAAACGCTTACTTAAACAGCTAACCTTGGGGAACCGCGATAGAAATACAAAGTTCAATTGGACATCAGAGCATGACAAAGACGATGCATGTCACTGCAACACCTCACTGGCTCTGCGATAACAGCCATGTGGCTGGGCGGCGCGCCCGCTTTAATAGTGCCGCCGCTGTTACTCTGCTTATGTGCCTGGCTATTTGCAGTAGCGCCACGGTAGAGGCTGGCTTCAGAGAGCAGGCGAAGCGTATCCACGATCGAATTGCCGGCGTGCCGCCCAGCCAACCGGTGCTTGATGCGATGGAAGATGAGCTCAGCAACAATCAGCCGCTCGCTGCCGCTGATATCGCTATTGCAAACCCGTCTTTTTACAACGTTACCCTGAAAAACCTGGTCACGCCGTGGACCAATGGCGACTTCGACGCTTTCGCGCCGTTAAACGACTACACGGCTACCATTATCGGTATGGTGCGCGACGACGCCGACTTTCGCGAGATTCTGACGGCGAACACCGTTTATGTCGGTAATCTCAACCACACCAGCATGGCCGGCGTGCCGCCTTACTCCAACACCAACAACGAACACTACAAAGCGATGGAGATTAATGGTGCCGACCTGAGCGACGCAGCCGTATTAAGAGCGGAATTTCAATCGTCGATTATTGGTACTCCGGTCGCAGCTACCGCCGGCGTAATGACCACCCGCGCCGCAGCCAAAGCTTTTTTTATCGACGGCACCAATCGCGCCATGTTTCGCTTCACCCTGCTAAACCACCTGTGCAACGACATGGAACAGGTGAAAGACACCACCCGCCCCTCGGACCGTATTCGCCAGGATATCAGCCGCAGCCCCGGCGGCGACAGTCGCTTGTTTCTTAACAACTGCGTCGGCTGCCACAGCGGTATGGACCCGATGGCGCAGGCATTTGCCTACTACGACTTCGTTAATACCGACGACGCAGGCACCAATGGTTTTATGCAATACATCAGCGCGGTGGTCGACCCCAAATACCATATCAACAGCGCCAACTTCAAGCAGGGCTTTGTCACCCCGGACGATAGCTGGAGTAACTATTGGCGCAGCGGCCCTAACGCCGAATTGCTCGGCTGGGACCCGCTGTTAGCTGGCGGCGGCAGCGGCGCAAAATCCATGGGGCAGGAGCTGGCGCACAGCGAGGCGTTCGCGCAATGCCAGGTTAAGAAGGTGTTTCGCGCCGTGTGCTTGCGCGACGCCAGCGAAGACGACCGTCCCGATTTTGAAAGCATGGTGGTCAACTTCAAAAGCAGCAATTACAACCTGAAACGGGTGTTTGCCGATTCTGCCCTGTACTGCAAGGGCGACTGAGGCTAGCGCAACTGTTATGCAACTGATATTAATAAACAAGCAAGGTCGAGCTATGAAGGCAGCGCAAACAGCAAACGCGTGCGGCAAAATAAAAGCGGTTTTACACGTGCACTGGCTTGTCACTGCCGCCATGCTGATGGTGCTGCAAGCGTGTAGCGGCGGCAGCGGTTCTGATCCTACCGAAAACCCGGCTGGGCCATTCGGCAGTTCAAAAGTGACTTACACGGGCCCCGACCCGCAAACCGCTGATATTCAAAGCTTCAGAATTAGCGTGTGGGAAAATCTGCGCTCTGCAGAGCGCTGCGGCGGTTGCCATAATGCCGGTGGTCAGTCGCCTGGCTTTGCGCGCAGCGACGATATCAATTTGGCTTATAACGCCGCCAATAGCGTTGTAAATCTAGAGATACCCTCCGCGTCGCGCATGGTCACTAAAGTAGCCGAGGGGCACAATTGTTGGCAAGGCAACGACGCTGGCGCGGTGGCCGCTTGCGCAAATATCGTTGAAGGGTATGTCGCAAACTGGGCGAATGCGGCACTGGGCGGCGCGGCTAAAGTTATTCAGTTGACCCCTCCTCCCATTAAGAATGCCGGCGCCAGCAAGAACCTGCCGGCAGCGGCGCCGGCCCAATTTACAGCAATACACAACTTACTGGCTACACATTGTGCCAGTTGCCATACCAGCGATGCGGCCGTGCCACAAACACCCTATTTTGCCGGTGACGACATTGAAGAATCCTGGCAGCTGTCGAAGAGCAAGCTCAGTCTGGATGAGTATCTCTGCGCCACAGCTACGCCATTGAGCGATGCGCAATCGCGCTTCGTTGTCAGGCTGCGCGACCAGTTCCACAATTGCTGGAGCGGCGGCTGTGAATCCGACGCGCTTGAGATGCATAATGCGGTCGAGGGGCTGGCCTGCAGTATTAGCGCAACACAACCTGACTCCGGTCTGGTAATAAGCAAGGCAATGCGGCTGCCGGATGGAATTCCCGCAAATAGTGGCGGCCGCCATGAAGCCAGCGTGATCGCTCTGTATGAGTTTCAGACGGGCAGCGGCACCACCGCGTTCGATACCAGCGGTGTAGCGCCGGAGATCAACCTCACGTTAAGCGGCCAGACTGAATGGGTCGGTGGCTGGGGCATTCGCATTACCGACGGCAAGGCGCAGGGTTCCACCAGCGACAGCAAGAAGCTGCACGACTTGATTACCGCCACCGGCGAATACAGCATTGAGGCCTGGGTTGCTCCCGCTAATGTCACTCAGGGCGATGCGGAAGACCCGGCCAGAATTATCAGCTACTCGGCGGGCACCAGCGATCGTAACTTTACCCTCGGCCAAAACATGTATAACTATGAGTTTCTAAATCGCTCGAACACTACCGACGCCAATGGTATTCCTGCATTGGCAACCAACGACGATGATGAAGACCTGCAGGCAACCTTACAGCACGTTGTGGTCACCTATAACCCGGTTGACGGTCGCCGCGTATACGTGAACGGCGTTTATACCGAAGATATTGACCCGGTCGATGGAGGCATAATCGCCGATTGGAACGACACCTACGCGCTGGTGTTAGGCAACGAGGTATCGAGCGACCGCCTCTGGCAGGGTGTGATACGACTAGCGGCGATTCATAACCGCGCATTAACGGCGGCGCAAATTCAACAAAATTTCGCTACCGGCGTAGGCGAGAAATTCTTTCTGCTGTTCAATGTGGATGAACTGACCGACGTGAGGGAAAGCTACGTTGTGTTTGAAGTCAGCCAGTTTGACAGCTACAGCTATCTTTTTAGCGAGCCGTTTTATGTGGGCCTGGATGCAAACGCAACGGCAGCTAGCATTCCCCTACAGGGCATGCGCATAGGCATTAACGGCCGCGAGGCGATTGTTGGTCAGTCTTTTGCCAATTTGAATACAGCCATCAGCACCAGCGCCAGTAGTACCAGCCAACCGCTTTCCAGCCTGGGCACCGTTATCGGTCTGGAGAAAGGACCGGAAGCCGACGAATTTTTTCTTTCTTTCGAGCGATTGGGCAACAACAGCAACGCACCGCAAACAACGCTGCCAGCTCCTGTACAGGTGCGCCTTGATGGCAGTCTCTCCTCCGCTATTGGTGTGCGCACCTTCGACGAAATCAGTGCCACTATGGCAGCGATAACCGGCATTAGCATAGCCAACAACCCTTCCCTGCTGAGTACCTATATCGATATTAAACAGGCGTTACCCTCTGTGGAGAATATTGAAACGTTTTTGTCATCACACCAAATGGCGGTAACGCAGCTCGCCATTGGTTATTGCGATGAGCTGATTGAGGCTGATACCGGTTTCTTTGGCAGTGTGGACTTTGCTGCCACCTTGCCTGAAAACGAACGTAACAGAGTGATCGATCCGTTAATCGACGCGGTGTTGGGCACTAATGTCACCACCCAGCCCAGCTTTAACACAACTGCCACTGAAATGGACGCGCTTTACGATCGGTTGTGCCCTTTCAATGAATGTACGGCCGATCAAACCAGCCCCGCCAGTAAGGGCGTGTGTGCCGCGATTCTTGGCAGTGCGGCGATGCTAGTGCAGTAATACCCGCGTGGAAAAATTAGTGAAAACGGCAACGCCAAGCGCTGTTGTACTTGAATCAATTTAGCAATAATGAAAACCGAGGTTATCAACCCATGGCCAAACGACGCCAACCGCTAGCCACCAACGAACCGCTGCGACACGCTGATCATCGCCGACCGAGAACCCGCAGGGAGTTTATCTCACAGGGATTTTTAGCCGGCGCAGGCACAGTGATGGGGTCGTCGATGCTTAGCTTGTTAGCGAACCCTCAGACCGCGCACGCCGCGTTGTCTTCAGACATTCTCACCGAAGTTAGCAATTGTGGTATCGCTACGCAAGGCGCGGGCAAGATTCCGTTTATCTGCTTTGATTTAGCCGGTGGCGTCAACATATCGGGCTCTAATGTATTGGTAGGCGGTCAAGGCGGCCAAATGGATTTTCTCAGCACGGCGGGTTACAGCAAACTCGGAGTTCCCGGAGATATGGTACCCGGCCTGGCCGAAGCCACGCGTACAATCACAAGCAATGGTGACCATACAGACACATCGTTAGGCCTGGCATTCCATAGCGACAGCGCCTTTCTGCGCGGCATTTTGGAAAAGGCCCCTAACGCAGTCGGTAGCGGCAATATCAACGGCGCGGTTATCCCCGCCCGTTCTGACAACGACACGGGAAATAACCCACATAATCCAATGTATGGTATTGCCAGAGCTGGCACCAGCCGAGCCGGTGCCGACGGCTCTCTGGTGACCTTGGTTGGCTCGCGCAACTCCGACTCAGGCGGCAACTCGATGGCGCCAGCCATGTTAATCGACCCCTCCATCAGGCCCACCAAAATTGATCGGCCCAGTGATGTTACAGGACTGGTCAACGTAGGAGATTTCGGCGCATTAACTCAAGCCGAAGCCGTCGCCGTGATGGAATCGGTGTATCGAATCAGCGATAAAAAGCTGAATAGAGTCAGCACTAACCTGACGAACGACACAGAGTTATTAAACCAGGTACGCTGCGGTTATGTTAAAAGCGCCGATTTGGCCGATCGTTTCGGCAACCCCTCGCAAATTGACCCGGATGATCGTGGTGTTGGCGGTGGCGTTATAGTCGGGGACGGCGGCGGCATATTCTCAGAGTCCGAATTCGACGGCGACAGCGAATTCCGCAAAACCGCCTCGGTAATGAAAATGGTGATCGACGGTTTCGCCGGCGCCGGCACCATTACCATGGGCGGCTTCGACTATCACACCGGAGATCGCGCCACCGGCGAGGTGCGCGACCTGCGCGCCGGCCGTTGCATGGGTGCCTGCCTGGAATACGCCGCACGCAGCAACAAACCGTTAATGATATATGTGTACAGCGACGGCTCGGTAGCCAGCAACGGCCGTGAAGACAACTCGGTCGAAGGCCGCGGCAAAGGCGAATGGACTGGCGACAACTCCTCCACGGCGGCCTCATTCTTTCTGGTCTACAACCCCGGCAGCCGCCCCGTGCTTATCGGTGCCACGGCGGAAGAGCAAGCCGTGCACCAGCAGATTGGCTACATGCGCGCCGACGCTTCGGTGGAAACCGCCGCCACGCCGGCCGCCAATAACGTTAACCTTCTGGTTGAAGCAGTTATCCTCAACTATATGGCGTTACACGGTGAGCAGGGCCAGTTCGCCAGCGCATTCCCGGCTGCATCGGTGGCGGGTTTTGCCGATAGTTTGACGGCATTTCAGCCTATTGTTAATGGCACGATCAATTAGGTTGCGCAAATAACCGGGCATTTTAGGCATTCAGTTCATTGCTCAAGCCACAACTACAATATGAATTGTGTGCTACATGTTAAAGTGGATTTCGCTCCAAAATACCGCTCACTATGTTCGATCAAAAAGACCTAATCGATATAGCCAACACCACCATGCCCTTCGGCCGCTACTCCAATCGGGTGCTCATTGACCTGCCAGAAGAATACTTGCTGTGGTTTGCACAACGCGAATTTCCAAACGGTAGACTGGGTTTCTTGATGGCCCTGTGTCTGGAGATTAGAATACATGGCGCAGAAGGAGTAGTTATCCCGTTGAAAGGGAAAACCATGCCGGTCGGCGACTGATATTAGCTGAGCTAATGCGTTGGGAGACGCCAGTGCATTCATCAACCGCGCTAGTTTTGGCTGCTGATGCAGTATTACTGCTGCATGTATTATTTGTCGCGTTCGTGGTGCTTGGGCTGTTATTTATTTCCATTGGCAAAGTTTTGCAGTGGTCATGGATTCGCAACCCATGGTTCCGACTAATTCACCTTGTCGCGATTGGGGTCGTCGTTGGTCAAGCCTGGCTGACCGTAGTGTGCCCGCTCACTGTCATCGAAATGGCGCTGCGTGATCGAGCCGGTGCAGCGACGTACTCCGGCGCTTTTATATCTCACTGGCTTGAGAAAATGCTGTACTTTCAGGCCCCGCCCTGGGCTTTTACTGTGTGTTATACATTGTTCGCGGCCGCGGTGCTGGCAAGCTGGTTTTGGGTTCGGCCACGCAGCTTCATCAACCGACAAAAATAATTAGCAGCAATCGTTCTGTGCCAGCGAGCCTGGGTAACGCGTTCGGCACTGCGTTATAATCGTGTGTAAGCCAACGACAAAAATAGTCTGGACGTAATAAAACAATGCGGAAACCGATTTTTTTTCTTCTACTGTGCTGCCTGAGCGTTTCTGCCTGGAGTACTCCCGCCGCCGAATTATTGATTCGCGGCGGTACGATTTATACCATGAATAAAGACCAGCCCACCGCAGAGGCCGTTGTGGTATCCAAAGGCGTGATTCATTTCGTTGGCGACGAAGCGAAAACCGAGCCATATATCGGCAGCAATACACGCACGTTGGATCTTGACGGTAAAACCATGATACCTGGCTTTATAGAAGGCCACGGCCATTTGATGTCGCTGGGTAGAACACTGCAAGAGCTGGATGTCAGCGGCGTGACCAGTTACTCGGCGCTGGTAGATAGAGTAGCGGCGGCCGTGGCGCTCGCCAAGCCCGGCGAGTGGATAGTGGGTAGCGGTTGGCACCAGAGCAAGTGGCAGCCGCAACCAAAGACGTTAGTCAAAGGCTTCCAGACTCACCCGGCATTGAGCGCGGTCAGTCCCGACAATCCGGTGCTGCTAACCCATGCCAGCGGCCACGCCGTGTTCGTCAATGCCAAAGCAATGGCGCTGGCAGAAATCGACAAGACCACGAGTTTTACAGACGGCGGGGAAATCATTAAAGACGATGACGGTAACCCCACCGGCATACTGACCGAAAACGCAATGCAGTTGCTTGAAAGTAAACTACCGCCGCCGACGGCTAAATCTGAACGCCGGGCGTTGCGGCTGGCCCTGCGAGAGCTGGCGGAAAATGGCATCACCAGCTTTCAGGACGCGGGCTCGGTTGCGGCTGAAATAAAAATAATGAGTGACTTTCGCGAAAAGAATAAACTAACCAGCCGGCTGTGGGTGATGCTGGCCGGGTGGGAGCGGGATTTGCTTGCCGACTGGTTCGAAAGCGGCCCCAGAATCGATAAAGAAAAACAGCGGCTGACGATTCGCGCGATTAAGCTATCAGCGGATGGCGCGCTGGGCTCACGCGGTGCCTGGCTGCTTGAACCCTACGCCGATCGCGCCGATCACAGCGGCGCGGCGACCATACCAATGTCCGAGGTATACAGAGTCAGCAAGGCAGCACTCAAAAACGGCTTTCAACTCGGCGTTCACGCCATTGGCGACCGTGCCAATCGCGAAGTGCTCGATCAGTTTGAAAAAGCCTTCGATGGCAAGCCATCCACTGCACGCTTTCGCATCGAGCATGCACAGCATCTAAGTGCTGCCGACATCCCGCGCTTTGCACAGCTTGGCGTCATTGCCTCCATGCAGGGCATTCATATGAGTTCCGACCGGCCCTGGGCTATTGACCGCCTGGGGCGAAAGCGTATCGAGGAAGGTGCGTACGTGTGGCGCAAACTGCTCGACAGCGGCGCAATTATCATCAATGGCACCGATGTGCCAATCGAGCCGATTAATCCTATTGCATCCTTCTACTCGCTGGTCACCCGCAAAACTCTTGCCGGTACACCAGAGAACGGCTACGAACCGGGGCAAACGCTAACCCGGCAGGAGGCACTGAAAAGCTACACCCTGGACGCAGCCTACGCCGCCTTCGAAGAAGACAGCAAGGGCTCGATTGAAGTAGGCAAGCTTGCAGACTTCACCATTCTCTCCGACGACATTTTGCGTGTGCCGGAGTCGCAGTTGCTGAAAACTCAAGTGGAGAAGACGATTGTTGGTGGCCGCCTTATTTACGCACGCGATAAGAAATCGTGGTAAAGAGGCGCAACGTCACGAGTACGCTACGCTCGAGCCTAACCCACAAATTCAACGAGTACGGCGTCGGAATAAATCAGCGCGCCATCACTAACTCGCTTGGCCACCAAATGGAAGTTGGCCGTATGCTCGTCGCCGCTTAGATAAACCCGAAATTTGCAGTCAGTCAGCTCACCGCAGTCGTCTGAAGTCGCCAGCTCCAGTGTGTTCATGTCGGCTGCGACGAATGCTTCCCTTTCACCGCTTTCCTGCATTTTCTTTTCCGCGTTTTCCATTTCCAGATGCGCTGCCTCGCTAACGCGAAAATGCAGTGACTCAATGCGCGTGGATTCGCTAGCACCTTCCGGTTTACACCAGCCTTCTATAGAAAGTGTGTTCATTTATCCGTCTCCTCACTCTAAAATCCACAGCCGCCACAATTGGCGACCAACAGTGGCTATTATATACGCTCTAGTTTCCCAGTCAGATCCCTATCGCAATAGAATCATCTTTAATAGCGTGCGTCGCCAGCTTAAACGTGGTCGGATTAAACGCGCTGTACAAAATGCAAACAGAACTCAGTGAGATAACGCCATGATTGAATTTATTCGCAAGCTGCCGAAAGCCGAGTTACACATACATATCGAAGGCTCGCTGGAGCCGGAGCTGATGTTTAAAATTGCGCAACGCAACGCCATCAAGTTGCCCTTCGCTAATGCCGACGAGGTACGCGCAGCGTATCAGTTCAACAATCTGCAATCGTTTCTCGATATTTACTACCAGGGCGCCAGCGTATTACAGAAAGAGCGGGACTTCTACGACATGACCTGGGCTTACCTGCTGCGCTGTCAGCAGGACCACGTGATTCACACTGAGCTGTTTTTTGATCCACAAACGCACACCGATCGCGGTATCGGTTTTGATGTAGTAGTCGATGGCATCACGCGCGCGTTAAAAGATGGTGCGGAACAACTTAACATCAGCAGCCAGCTGATTCTTTGCTTTCTGCGTCATCTCAGCGCGAAGGCAGCCATGAACACCTTAAATGATGCACTGCCGTATCGAGATTCTATCGTCGCCGTTGGTCTCGACTCCGCCGAAGTGGGCCACCCTCCGGAAAAGTTCCAGGCCGTATTCGAACGTGCACTGGCAGAGGGGTTTCTCACGGTTGCTCACGCCGGTGAAGAGGGCCCTGCCGACTACATCTGGCAGGCGCTGGACCTACTCAAAGTGCAACGCATTGATCATGGCGTACGCTGCAGTGAAGACCCACGACTTGTGCAACGCCTTATAGAGCAACGTATTCCGCTAACTGTGTGCCCTTTGTCAAACACAAAATTGCGGGTGTTTGACACGATGCAAGACCACAACATTCTTGCTCTGCTTGAGCAGGGGCTCAACGTGACAGTCAACTCCGACGACCCTGCCTATTTTGGCGGTTATTTGAACGCCAACTTTATCGCGCTGCATGACGCGCTGGGCATGACCAAAGCGCAGGCCGTTGCACTCGCAAGCAATAGTTTTGCAGCGAGCTTTGTCGACACCGGCACTAAACAGCAATTAATTCAGCGGCTGGAAAAATACGTACAAACCTGCTCTGACTAAGGGCTCGCGCCAAAATAAGTTCGCAATTTTGCGTGACGAGGCGCTCGCATGGCAAGACGCGGAAACGCTTGAATATAAGTATATTTCGAGTTTTCGCACCAACAGTAGGCCCATTAGGGGACGAAGCCATGCGGGATGGATCGGCGGCCAAAATGTAAAGTTATTTTGGCGCGAGCCCTAAAATACAAATGTGGTTATTTGTGCTCCAGTTCAAGGGGCTTTGCGCCGCCTTTTTTTGTGACGTCAGGCGACTGAGTGGTGCCGGATAAGACCGGGCGCTGCTTGCTACGTAAAATGTAGCCCCCCAGGGTGCCGCCGGCAGTGCTCAGTAGCAGTAAGCCCAGACTGGCAAACTGGGTAAACATCATCAATACCCCAAAACCCACCGCCCCGCTAACCGCCGCGCCGACCTTAAAGTTAGCCTTGGCGTGAGCACGCGAGGACTCACGCACAATTTGTGCCTGTGTTTTTTGCAGCATTCGAGTCTTGGCGCGCTCAGCATTAGACACCAGTTTTTCACGCTCTCTGGAGAATTCATCACGCAGCGCGTTGTTGTTTTTGTCGGCTAGTTCTTTGGACAATGCGCCAAACCAGAAGGCTGTAACGAGTGCAATAGTACAAGCGGGAATAAGCAGCTGTGCCCAGTCGCGCGAACTCGCGAGAGAGTCAATATTCAACCAAAGTAGCAGTCCGGTAACG
The DNA here is from genome assembly GCA_037969395.1 of Pseudomonadales bacterium. Lineage (GTDB taxonomy): Bacteria > Pseudomonadota > Gammaproteobacteria > Pseudomonadales > JAUIET01 > JBBKXJ01. The sequence goes on along the minus strand of JBBKXJ010000110.1, from coordinate 12,787 downwards.
ACTTGCACGACGACTATGCCAATAAAAAAACGTAACAAAATTAAGGGTTCCTGTGGAGTGCGATTATTATATTCTAGTCGCTGTGACACATAACACGATAGTTGTTATTACCGTTATGTTCAGGCAAGCCTTTGAACCCCGAAACTGTTGCAGAAAGCGAGCTTTCGCGTCTTGATCTCGTAGCTCGATTGCTCGACACGATAAAGCAATTGCAAGGGTTATTTGCCAGTTATTTCTACAAGATTGTCATCACTATTGCGATCAACATATTTATTGTAAGGGTCAACGCCGGCATACACCGGACGTTTTTTGCTCACAATACGTATTTTTTGAGTACCTGACGTAAGCGGCCGACGCTGCATAAAAACCACATCCGCCTTGTTGAAGGCACCAAGCCCGGGGCGGGCTATAAACAGTCCAATATCGATGTCGTCATCCAACCGTGTTTTCTCTTCCTTACCTTCTCCGTCGGCGTAGTATTTATTGGCCGCAACTGTCACTACGGTCTGGAACCGGCCGTTGTCTAATTGCCTGACCTTCGCGATTTTTGCTTTCAGGTCGTAGACCGTGATGCGCTCCAGCACATCATTGACTAACTGCTGTTCTGCGCTGGTGCGGGCAAGTGCTTTGAAGCCGTCCACCAAATCGGTGGAGGTGGCATACGGCTGGCTTTTGAATCGATACCTGTCAAGCAATTCGGCCAGCATCCTGTTAACCCGCCCTTCTCCCAAACGGTCCTGCAGCAGATACATCACCACCGCCCCCTTGCGGTAATGGATATAGCCCTGATTCTCCACCCGGTTCAACGGCAACTCTTCGATTATCTCGCTGCCACGTGCCGACAGGTACCTGTCTAATTCATATTTCAGAAAGCGACGGATTTTGTCTTCGCCATATAGCTGTTTCATCACCATTAGTGCCGAATACTGTGTCGACATGGGGTCTGTCGACATGGATATGGGGTCAGGTACTGATAATATATGATTAAACTATCTGGTACATCATGGTTACGGAATCACTCTACAATTGTAGAATCAAGACACTAATTATATATAATCAATACCTGACCCGTTTATCGCTAGTACGCGACTTGTATCGAGCTTTTGTTTGCATGCCACCAGTGTGGGGCGTCGGAAAATAGAATGCAGTGAGCCAGGGTTGAGATTTGTTAGGGTTTGTAAGGACATCACGAGCGGAGAATCCTTGAACAAGCGCCATAATTGCACTCGACAGGAGTCATGCAATTGCGATACTTTACTATGCTGACACTTTAGCAATGGACTAACGTTATGCTACAACTTCTGCTGGGTCTTGCCTTGTTCCTTGGCATCCATTCTATTTCAATTGTGGCGTTGCCATTGCGCGATAAACTAGCGGCAAAAAGCGAAATAGGCTGGAAAATTTTTTATGCCGGCGTTTCCCTGCTCGGCATTATCCTTATCGTCAAAGGCTACGCAGATTTAAGACAAGCACCCTTCGTACTTTATACATCACCTGCCTGGCTACGGCATGTGGTGGCTGTTCTCTTGCTGCCAGTTTTCGTTTTATTTCTAGCCCCCTATTTTCCCGGGCGGATTAGTCAGGCTGCAAAGCATCCGCAACTTATTGCCGTGAAGCTTTGGGCCGTGGCGCACCTGCTGGTAAACGGCACGCTGGCTGATGTGTTGCTGTTCGGTTCGTTCCTGCTATGGGCGGTGATGGATCGCATTTCATTGAAGCGTCGCGTCATGCGCCCACTACCCGGTGCACCGCCATCGAAGGCTAACGATATGATTGTAGTTGTGGTCGGCCTTGCTTTGTATGTTGCAACCGTGGTTTGGGCGCATAAATTGCTTATTGGTGTAAGCCCCTTCGGCTAGTATTGCTACGCGGTGATATTAAAAATAGCCGCATATTTTGGGTGATTCCGGGGTCTCTGACCGGTCAGGTTGAGGTGTGTGGAAAGGCGTTGTCAAGCAACGCTATGTATTCTCTTCACCAAAATGGAGCGCGCGGTCCCTTTAAAGTGCCGAACCAGGCGGCATTGTCGGCCGGCAGGGCAATAAGAAACCGCGCGCCGCCCATACTACCTTCATCCAGCCAAATCGATCCATTGCTTTTTTCCACCAGCAGCGCGCTGATAGCGAGGCCCAATCCGGTACTGCCGGATGCTCTACAGCGACTGGTCTCCGCGCGCCCGAAGGGCATAAATATTTTGTCACGGTCCGGGGCTGATATGCCTGGACCATCGTCCTCGATCGTAGTGACCCAGCGATCGGCTTGTGCCGCAACTGAGACGCACACGAATTGCCTGGCAAAGCGCAAGGCATTCACCAACACGTTAACAAACACGCGTTTGATCGCATCCCTGTTGGCAACGACCAAAACGCTCGATGCAATATTGATCTGTACATCGACAGCGTCCGTCGAGCATTCCCGCAAGCTGTCGACAACGAGATCGCGTAGTGTGAAAGGCACGATGGTAAAAGGCTTATCCTGCAGTGTCAGACGGGTTAAAGCGAGAGTCTCTGCCATGATTTTCTCAAGCATCGTGAGGTCATCGTCGAGTTCGAACAGATGTTGCTTCCAGGCTTGAGGATCTATCTCGCGCAGCGCGAGATCATTAGCCATGCGCATGCGGGTCAGCGGGGTCTTTAACTCATGCGAGATGGCATGGGTCATCACGGTTTGCTCCTCGGTCTTGCGTTGCAATGCGGCCGCCATCTGGTGAATATCATCGGCAAGCTGTGCCAGTGGCCTGGGCGCCGGTAAGGTCGAGCGCTCGGCCAGTTGACCTGCGGCGTAAGCCCGAGCGACATTGCTTAAATCGGTGATTTTGCGGGCAATAGGCCGCAGGGTTAGATACAGCGCCACTGGCAAAGCCAGAAACAGTAATGCAAATAACAATAAGTCTTCTTGCTCGAATTCCGCGACATAGGTGTGCGCATAGCGAATTGATCGACCGCTGCCGTCCGCGAGGGGCCAGAGCGCCATGATTATGTCTCTCGACAGGGATGGCTGGGCGTGTTCTACCAGCGGAGTAACATTTTTCGCGCCAGCGTTTGGTGACGGCTCGACCACATCAATCTGGTAGCCCAGTAGCTTTTCCATACGCTGGATAAGCGGCGGCCACTGCATTTCCGGATTGCGCCGCAACTCTTCTGCCAGCAGCAAATGGACCCGCTCGGTTGCATCAATATGTTGCTGTACAAGTTGGTTCAAATAGGAAGCCACAGCGACGTAAATAATCAAGCCAATACCGACCGACAGCGTCACGAATAACACGGCAGCAACACGAATGAACAGGGTACGCATTAGAGGAGAAGATAGCCGCGATTGCGTAACGAGCGAATGTAGCGCGGCGGGGTTTGACTATCGTCCAGCTTCTTGCGAATGCTGGAGATCTTCATATCGATGGACCGGTCAATACCGTCGTACGCGCGCCCCAGCACTGTTTCAAACAGCTCCTCTCGCGTGACGATATCGCCTCGGCATTTGGCGAGGGACCACATCACTTCGAACTCGGTTTCGGTGAGGGTTAGTTCAATAGCATTACGCGTTACAGTGCGCAGGCTTTTGTTCAGGCATAGATCACGTGCGCTGAGTTGCTCTGGTGCATCGCTGCGCGCCACGCGGCGCAACAGTGCATTAATGCGAGCCAGCAGCACCGGCAAACGCACGGGTTTAGACACAAAATCGTCGATGCCGGTTTTCAGCGCCATCAGTTCGTCTGATTCATCGTCACTGGCGGTCAACATAAGAATGGCGCCGCTGTACATTGGACGCACGGCCGCGCACACCTCAATACCGTCCATGCCGGGCAGCATTAAATCGAGTACCACAAGATCAGGTAAATATTGCTGAATGGCGGTGACGGCGTCGGTACCGTCTGCTACCCGCTTAACCTCAAAACCTTCGATTTCCAGATAGCGGGCGATGCTGCGGCCGATTTTATCGTCGTCTTCTACAACGAGTATGCTAACCATCGTTCACTCCATAGCTTTCCATTCGATAGGGGTGAGTTGCGCTTTGTCTCCAAGCTTGACAGCTTACTACTTAAACTACACGTTGCGACGAGTATCCCATTGTTTCAGCGCTCGGTCGGTAATACTACGACGACATTTGTCATGATTTGTCAGCCCTGCACGGTTAGTATTCTAAGCAAACAAGAAACACGCGCTGCCGTGCAAGAAGCTAACTTGTGCGCTTAAGCATGCACGGCGGTAGTATCGGTATTATTAGCGGGCGAAGGAAGAAAGACATGTATGAAAGACTCATCACAGGATTTTTGCTGGTGGTAGCGGTAATTCACTTGCTGCCACTAAGCGGATTTTTCGGTGTCGAGCGACTCGCCTCGCTTTACGACGTCAAGTTCGAAGACGTCAATCTTGAAATCCTTATGCGCCACAGAGCCATGCTGTTTGCGATTTTAGGTGGATTTTTCGCCTATGCCGCTTTCGCTCCTGCCGTTCAACCGATTGCATTTGTAGCGGCGTTTATCAGCTTAGCTTCATTTTTCTTTCTGGCTTTTTCCGTCGGCGAGTTCAATGCAGCAATACGCAAAGTTGTCATTGCCGACATAGTTGCATCCGTGGCTCTGTTCGGTGCAATGTTTCTCTATTTCATCAATAGAGGCAGTAACTAATCGCGTTCCCTTGATTCTTGATGAGTGGCGGTCATCGCCAAGAGACAGCAGAGAAGCAATTATTTTACCGGACGGATGCCGCGATGTTATATGCCGATACAGCAAGGGACACGCACCAGAGTGGTTTGTATCTCCCCTCTATGATCAGGCGACAAAAATTCGAATAGAACCCGGCACTACAATGGTGGGATATCGCCTGCAACCCGGTGCCATCATCAACGAGTGGGAACTGATGCAGTTGCTCGGCACGGATCATCCGGATGAAGTAGAGGTTGTCGATCTTGTGCGAGAATTTGTCACGGTAGATTACATAGTGGAACACGCGCTGGAAGGTCTCAGCCAAACAAATAGCCTGGTCAACGAGGTCGCGAAACAGTTGGGTTTGAGCACAAGATCACTGCAGCGACGTATGCTTAGCGCCACCGGCCGATCGCCTGTGTACTGGGCTCAACTCGCTCGCATTCGACGTGCTGCGCGAATGCTGTGCCAAAATCCAGGCTTCTCCACCGCTGCGAATGAATCCGGCTTTGCTGATCAAGCTCATTTCAACAGGGAGTTTCGTCGCTGGCTCGGCGTTACCCCCGGCATGTTTTTAGCCAATAACGATATGACCGGAGTTATACAGCATAGCGGTTATGATGGTGTTTCGACCGGGGAACATATTTCAACCAAAAAACCGTTGGGGTCGGTCACATAACTGGTTTCCTGCCCCCAGGGCATTTGTTCGACATCCTGTACGAGTTTGGCGCCAGCATTGAGCGCTGTCGTCAGGGCCGCAGCAACATGTTCCGTTTCGAACGCAATCTCGAATGATGGTTTTTGCTCTGCCGCAACGCCGGGCGACTTGCCTAGCTCCCGCATCAGCCGCAGCGACGAAAAAGCGAGCCTGGTATCGCCGGTCGCCAGCTCACCATAGTCACCCGATTCGTGCAGCATCTCGCGCGTCAGGCCAAACGCTTGCTCATAGAAAGACAGGGATGCAGCAACATTTTCTACGTATAGTATTGTGTATTTCAATTTCATGTTGGCACTATACTCGCGGCAAACGACAACGTATTGAATATTTACGACAGGGGTCGATAATAAACTCAGCCGGCTGAATCGCCCGCCTTCTCAGCGGGATACACCTCGGTTCCTTTGATCGTATGAGCCGTTATCCGCGCAGCGTCGACAGCAAAATCGGCGAGCAGTTGATTTAGCGTTTGCACGTAACTGGCGTAGTCATCGCTGGTGGCGCGCCGGGTATTTTCAAAGATATGAGTACCAACAGGGCGCTTGCCCTGCTCGGCCAGTAATACCCATTTTATCTTAATCGTCACTGGCCCGCCCAACTCGCCGGAGAATTTATCTACGAATAGCCGCAGCTGATAGTCGGGGCGTAGCGCTGTATCCCATGGGATTGCCCACACTTCTGGAAGATTAAGTTGTTGAGCCATAAGTTCAGCAACCGTGCGCCCGAGCAATACATCCAGATTACCGGCCCAGACATCAAGGCCAGCAACGGTGATTAGTGGCCCACCGCTGTCATTCGAAACAATCCCATTGCGGTCCAGCATGGAGGGTAGGCTTATAGGGCCAATACCCAACGATACCCCTCCAGGTACCGTGTTGGTGCTGCGCTGTTCGAGGTCAGCTGACAGCGTATAAAATCGAGTCAGCGGCTGGCTTGTACAAGCGCACAGCGAAGCCAGTAAGAGGTAGCAACAAAGCGCACGCATCATTTCTTTCTCTCTTTTTTGCCGACGATCAGCGCATTCGGATTGCGCGTTAGCTCATCGGCAAGCTCTTCAAGCGATTTGGCTGCGTCCGACACATTACCCAGCATATCATTGAGGCGGTAATGTAACGGCGAGTCGGGCGCCACACTTCCGTCGATAGATTTCAACGTGCCTTCCAGTTCTTTCATCGTCGTTGACAATGAGCTGTTAGAGCCGCGTAGGCCTTCCACCAAACTGTCAATGTCGCCGACGATTTGGGCACTGTTCAGGTCATCAATCATGCGCTTTAGCCCTGCCAGCGACCCGTCGACATTCTTACCGATGGTTTCAATCGGCAGGTCCTGTACCTTGCCAACGAAATCCCGCAGGCGGCGGGCGATTTGCGCGTACTCACTATCGGCCGTAGGCAGCTCGGTGTATATACCCACTTTCTGCAGGGAGCCGCCTTTGCCCGACTCTGGCACCAGGTCAACGTACAGCGAGCCAGTCAAAATATTTTTTGGTTTCAGCCGCGCCACCATACCCTCGGCGACAAGTTCTTCCAGCAGCTCGACTAACTCGTCTTTGCTGGGGGTACGGTCCGGGTCGATGCGTTCCGGTTGAATAGCGATAATAACGTCGACCTTACGGGTCGCATCGAACGCATATTCCAGCCCTACATTTTGCACCTTGCCTACTTGAATGCCGCGAAACTCTACCGGTGCGCCAGCAGTTAAGCCACGTACCGAGCTACCAAACCGCAATAAGAAGGGATACGACAGCGATAGCGCTCCCTCGTTGACGGCGTCTTCGTCCTCGAACAAATAAAATCGCCGGTCCGCTTTGGCAAGTTTCTGCTTCTCGCCCAGGCTGGGGGGCGTGCTAAACGCCAACCCACCGGCAATAACAGAAACCAGCGACTCTACCTTCAATTTTACACCCTTGGCGCCCAACTCTGCGCCAATGCCGCTGACGTTCCAGAAATCGGTATTATTGCGAATTAGAGCATTGTAAGGCGCGTCGATGAAGATACGAATTTCAACCTGGCCCTCATCGGGCAGCAATTGATAACGCGTCACTTCTCCTACCCTCACCTGCCGGTGGTATATCGGCGAGCCGATATCCAGCGCGCCAAGCGTATCTGCACGCAGGCGATACTGTGTGCCTTGCTCGTAAGAGCGCACTCCTGGCGGTTCGTTCAAGCCAATGAAGCTCGAGCGGGGTTCACCTGCTTCCCCCGGGTCCATCTCAATATTGACACCGGAAACCAGAGTTTCCAGTCCGCTCACGCCGCCCAAAGTAATGCGCGGTGTCACTACCCAAAAGCGCGAATTTTCGGAAATAAGCTCGTCAATGTCATGATCCATTTCAATATGCACGCTGACTTTTTCGAAGTCCTCGCTTAGCTTGATGTCTTTCACCTGACCTACCACAACATCGCGGTAGCGAACCAAAGTTTTGCCCACACTCATACCGGTTGCATCATCAAACACTACCACTATGTGCGGCCCACCTGCCTGCCAGGCTCGAAAAGCCAACCACATGGCAATCAACAGGGCGACTAGCGGTACGAACCAGACCGGCGACATCGATCTTACGTTAGTCATGAGAGGGCGTTTATCGTTCATGGTGAGCATCCCAGATAAGTTTGGGGTCAAAAGTTTCGGCCGCCAGCATCGTTAATACCACCACCGATGCAAAACACAACGCGGCGGCACCCGGTTCGACATTTGCCAACAAGCCGAACTGCAGCAGCGCTACCAGCAAAGACACCACAAACACATCGATCATTGACCAGCGGCCCACGAATTCGGTAGCGCGAAACAGCAGAGCCTGCTGCTGTGCGTTACCGCTCGGTTTGATGCGCACTACCCACAGCAGGTAAGACATGATTATAATTTTGACGATAGGCACGACAATACTGGCGACAAAAACCACAACCGCCACCAGGTGGTCTCCTTCTTCGATGAGTTGCAACACGCCGGTAAAGATAGTGTCGGATCTGGTTGAACCCAGATTAGTAGTAAACATCATCGGTAAAAAATTTGCAGGAATGTATAAAATAGCGGCGGCCATCAATAGCGCAAAAGTTTTTTGCACACTGGCGGGCACACGGTCATGCACTACGCCGTCGCAGCGCGGGCAGTGCGCGTTTGCCGCAACCAGCGATGCACCCACGAACGCATTGCAGCACTCGCAGGCAAGCATTTTTTCCTGCTCGTCGTTGGCATAGTAGTTGTTATGTTCCAACCAATCCCACAAATCCTGCCGATTGAGGCGCATCATACTGGCGATCAGCATCAGCACCAGCCCGGCAAAGGCAAACAAACCCGGGCCCCATATTAATTCGGCAATAGCCGCCAGTTTGACGCTGGCCACCAGCGCGCCCAACAGAAAGATCTCCAGCATACTCCAGGGCCAGATTCTCAGCAGCATGCGTAACACTTTGGCCATGCCCACTGGCTTAACATCTAAAGCCCGCACCAGCAAAACGTAGCCAAGACAACACAGCGCGGTCAGCGGAAACACAAATATGGTGGCAAAAACCAGCGCCGCAAGCAGAAACTCATCGCGATTGATTAACGCCTGCATACCGGATAACAGATTGCTGGTTTGAATTTGACCGGCTAACTCCAAACCAAGAAATGGCAGGCTGTTGCTCGCTATAAACAGAATCACGCCCGCCAGCGTAAACGCTGCCGCTTTGGCCTCCCAGTCTTTATAACGGGCTTTCAGCTGCTTGCCGCACACACTGCACTTTAGTTGCTGACCTTCGCCACAGCGTGAGCTGTCGTAAACTTGGCCGCAGTCATGGCAGGCGATGAGCGCTCTGTGGGTTTTGATCAAAAGTTGATAAGTCCTTATTCGCTGGCGGGGCGCAGAATAACATGGATTTTTGGTGATTGAAGAACCCGGTGTACCTGCGACAGCAAGTCGGAAGGACTATTTCGTGAGCGCCGGCCTATTCCGTTAGCAAAGCTTGCCTACGCACTGTGCTTTGAATGGCGTCAACAATTTGGCAGGAGAAGGCGGCAGCTCCCGCGTGTTCGCACCAATTGCGCACGGCCACCCCGACTTCCGCTATCAACTGTTGGGCTTTCGGCGCTTTAATGGCACGCGAACCCGTGTAGCACAGCCGTTCCCCAGTTTAAACTTTCGGCTGTTCTGGCGCGCTGCGGCAACCATAGGCTAATGAGGGCGTTGCCGACCTTGTCCGCCAGTTAGTTGGCCGGCATACCAGGCCGGCCTTTAAACGTTCTCGTTGATAATTCCGGAAACTGATATGGCTCGTTCCGCAGTAGCATCATCAGAGGCGAAACTTCGATACAACTTTAGGCGAAGGCCGGTGTACATTAAAAAACGCCGATGTCTCTACCCTCAAGCCACTACACGGCGCCAATTAGCTTACCCCATAATTCAATACTGACGCTGGTCTTGTGCGTGTGGCGTCATCTGAGTCTCCCTTGCCCAATCACTGTGCGAGGCGTTATTGTCGCAGGCACGTTGCCGACGCTTACCTTCAAACTTCATGAGCTCAAGCGGGCTGATAGCGGGATCGGGCAATAGCGACTGTCGCACGAGATAAATTGCTGGAAAAATAGGAATAGCAGGATTAGTTGATCAAGTACCCCACCGGCGCATGCGCAAGGCTGCAATACAGAACAATGAAGTTTATCTATCAAATAATTTAATGCCAATAAAGACGACGCCATTTTTCTCGAATCAAAGCGCCGTCCCTTGGCGCTGTGCATTCCGTTTCCATGCATTTGGCGTGTGCGGGGACAACCACCTTACCCGCACGAGAACCGTTCCGAGTAAGTACTAATTGAGCTGTCGGTTCCTGTTAAATCCTACCAGTCCCAACAGCGCCGACCCGAACAGCCATGCGGCGGCAGGTAACGGCACAGCAGGAGTCTGGACGAGAAGCGTGTCAGGCACGGCTGCATCGCGAAAGTTAACGTCGGTATAAGAGCCGGACAGCGTCACAGACGACCCGGCCTCCAGCAGAAAGTCCAGGCTCATTATTAGTACTTCGCTGCCCTGCTCTCCGCGTGGGTTGCCTCCAATTTGAGTGTAGCCGCCATTTGGGCGGACTACACCATCGGCTGGATCTACGAACGCACCGGTTACGTTTGAAACGGTACCGCTACCGGCAACGGTAAAATCCAGGTCCCATCCATTGCTGGTATCGCCTTCGGTGTCGAAGTATATGTCGAATGAATTCGCGCCTGAATCTACATCAAGCACTGAGCGGTCAGCGTTTGAAGTGGCCGAGCCGCCGCTTTCAACGGCCCAGAAAACTGCCGCTGTGGCTGAACTGGATGCTAAGGCCAGATGAGCCGCACCGACTAGAAACGCTGTTTTAATGACTGACTTGAACATATCCGTATCCTCTTATGATGATTTAATTTACTTTTTCGAAATCAAACTTCTGACGATCATGAACTACTATTGTGGCTCTATATCATTGGTCTGCCGCGTTGCCGCGCAGGTTTGAGCTACTCCCGGAGGTAATCCCAACATTGCCCTTCTGATTACGACGGAGTCTGAATTCGTACAGTTTCCATCGCCGTTTACGTCGCAGAGGCTGGCGTTGAAGGGAGAGGATAAATCGAGCAGCTGGCGGCGGATTAGCACTGAGTCGGAATTGGTTACGCTGCCATCGCCGTTCATATCGCCGCACTGGCAGACGTCGCCGATGCCGTCGGGGATTAATGTGTCAATGCCGCCGGTGTCAGCTTGGTTAGGGTTAGGGGTGTTCGGGCAGTTGTCTACGCTGTTGTTGAGGCCGTCGTTGTCTGGATCATCGTCGCTGCGGGAGACAAGCGTAGTCACAGGGATGTCTCTATTGGACGAGAAACGAAGTTGATATTCGCCGGTTTGCGCGCTGCCGCTTGTGCCGTCTGAAACGACAGCTAGATAGTCTCCTGCAATGGTGGCCTCGAACGTGATTGACGCTGTATCCGAATTAGAGTTCGATCTTACCTCCAAACCGCTAGGATCAAATAGTCGAATCCAAGGTACAAAGGCTGTAGACGCAATGTCTTCTGCCTCTATGAAAATCTCTCCACCAGTGCCTAAACCGAACACCCACACATCCAGGTCGCCAATCGTAATTTCAGCGCTAATAACGTCTCCATCGCGCAATACCGCACCGTCATCGCCGGCAGAAATAACGTGATTGCCAGGAGTTTTAGCAAAATTCAAATCATAGCTTCCAGTCTGAGCACTACCACTAGTACCATCCGACACCACGACAGTGTAGGTTCCGGCTACCACGGCACGGTGCTCATCAAAAGCCGCAACCCCGCCGGCCCCTGACTCAATTTCCAAGCCGTTCGGATCAAATATCCTGATCCAGGGTGCGAAGCTTGTCTCTCCCGTGTCGCCGATACTCACCACAAAGCTGTCATCAACAGCCGCCGAGAATTGATACGAATCCAGATCAGCGAGCGTGATGTCACCCCGATGCGAACTTCCACTTGTCAATTGGCCACCCTCGTCACCACTAGGGGTAGTCAACGGCCCCGGCACTTTCACAAAATCGAGCTTGTAACTGCCTGTTTGTGCGCTACCACTAGTGCCATCGGATACCACTACTGTGTAGGTTCCAGCTACGGCGGCACGGTGCTCATCAAAAGCCGCAACCCCGCCGGATCCTGACTCAATTTCCAATCCGTTCGGATCAAATATTCTGATCCAGGGTGCGAAGCTTGTCTCTCCCGTGTCGCCGATACTCACCACAAAACTGTCATCAACAGCCGCCGAGAATTGGTACGAATCCAGATCAGCAAGCGTGATGTCGCCAAAGTGTGCAATACCGCTTGTTAAAGTGCCGCCTTCGTCACCACCAGGGGTCGTCAACGAACCGGGCACTTTTACAAAATCGAGTTTGTAACTGCCTGTTTGCGAACTTCCACTAGTGCCGTCCGACACCACCACTGTGTAGATTCCGGGCACCACGGCACGGTGCTCATCAAAAGCCGCAACCCCGCCGCTTCCTGATTCAACTTCTACGCCATTCGGATCAAACACTCTGATCCAAGGCGCAAAGCTTGTTCCTCCCGTGTCGCCGATGGCTAAAATAAAGGAATCACCAACCGCAGCGTTAAAAGTATGCGTGTCGGTATCCCCCACGGGCGAAATTGTGCTGGTTAGCACGCCACCACTCACTAAAGGATCAGCAGCCACCTTGCCGACGAAAGCTAAGAAAAATAATAGTAACGAAAGACCCAGTGCTTGTTTAATAGCCATTGCAGATTCCCTTTGATGCACTATTCAAGAGTGATAAAAACCGTCTGCCGCATAGCACCAGCGTTAGCTGGCGCCGAACATTGCCGACAACCCATTGCAAAATAATTTCGAAGAGATTACAACGGACAGCGCAGGTCAGTTACATTGCGGACAGCAGGACAGCTGTCCATTCGCTCAGAAGGGGCGGTGTAGCGAGCTATAGTATTGAATC
>JBBKXJ010000109.1:0-4675 GCA_037969395.1 Pseudomonadales bacterium | reverse complement strand
GTTATCACGAGTAAGGCCCTCCTAGCCCGGAGTATACGGGGGTCTTTTCGATTGCACTGCCTGCTGCAGCAAGTCAAGACGATCCTGGCCCCAGAATAGCTCACCGTTGAGGACATAAGCCGGGGCGCCAAAAACGCCGCCTTCAATAGCTTCCCGGGTAAACTGTTCCAGCCGCAATGCGGAGCTGTCGAGGCGTTGAAATACATCCTCCGCATTGCAACCGACCTGCGCAATCAGATCGGCGATCACTTCTTTGTCGGCGATGTCTTTATCCAGCGTCCATATTGCCGCGAATACAAGCGCGGAGAAGCGCCCGACATCGCCGCCACTTTCGGCGAGGCTGATCGCCGTACGATCAGCAAGCTCGGGATTGGTTGGAAAATATTTCGCTTCAATATTGAGTTCGAGTCCCCGAACTTCACGCCACCGTTTTAGTTCGACCGTTCGATATGCCACCCGCGACGGACTGCGTTGACCGAGCGGCAGGCCGCCTGTCTCGGAGAAAACCGTTAACAAGTTACACGGCTTATAGTTGATGGCAAGGCTGGATTGCTGTGCCAAATCCAGCAACACATTGTGCCCAAGGTATGCAAATGGCGAAAGGTGAGAGTAGTAGTAGTCAACGATCATAGCGATGTGTCTCCAACAAATTTTCGGTTTCCGACGGCTGTGTCGAGCGATGCATAAAGTTCGAGTCGGCTAGGAGCCTGTCGGACTTAGGGGTTCGTAGCGAGGCGAGTGGGAAATCGAGTCCAGTTTTTCGCGATTTTGAGGCGCATAGTGGTGACTATGTAACGATAAATCGCGGAAAAATGGGCCGATTTACCGCCGCCGCAGTAGAATCATCCTAAGTCCGACAGGCTCCTAGACTATTGCTCTAATAATTACCAGCAATGCGGCTTGTCACGGCGTGTCTCGAAAATTTTAACTCTTTTCAGGCCGGTCTATCCGCTTATTTAAGTGCCATTCTACTAGGGATATCGTTATACATCGCTTCCGGGTTTGGAGTTGCGACGATCTATACGCTCCATTATTTTCGCGACTTCCTCATCGCTTGCTTTACTGTGCATGAAGGGAGTTGCTTTAATCAACGAATTGAACTGGCGCACATAACGGCGGCAGTGACGACACATCAGCAGATGTAACTTTGCGGCAAATCGTTGTCTCCTCGAGAGTTCGCCTGCTAAGTACGCATCGGCATGATCGACAACTTCGCGACAACTTAACATTCACCTGTCTCCTGATAGTGATCCACCAGCTTGAACAATTGTGTTCTGGCTCTGTGCAGCACCACTCTGGCATTGGATGCAGATACCGATAAAGTGTTACAAATCTCTTCAAACGGCAATTCGCTGGTGTCGCGCATTTCCAGTATGGCTCGTTGGTTTGTTGGTATTTTGTTTAACAATCGATCTAGACAGTCTTTCAGGTCAGAGCCCATTAGCAGCGCATCCGGTGAATCAACATGCCAGTTTGCCGGCGGATGTTGCCACCCGCCGCTGTGATTGAAGCGATCTGCAAGTGCATCTTCAGTCAAATTTTCATCACCAAAATCCGCGAACAATACCTCCTTCTTACGCGCGCGTAGCTGCATTTTTGCCTCGTTGATAACAATTCGGCTCAGCCAGGTACGAACCCTGGCCTTACCTTCAAAGCCGGCGATGGCCCTGTGGGCTTTTACCCAGGCATTTTGCACAACTTCTTCGGCTTCGCTTACACCCACTATTGGCGTTGCAAGCGCAATCAAGGCTCGATGATGGTCTCTCACCAGCGCTGCAAAAAGTGTCTGGTCTCCATTTTTCAGTAGAGTCAGCTGGTTGTTATGCACTGTTCAATTCTTCCTACATCGTTGTATGGCGGGCTTGATTGCGAATGGATCAACGTCGCTATTCTCCCTGAATACTCTGAAATTTCAACAGGCGGGCAGCCCCGAGAGGCTCGCTAATCGTCATCGACCGCAAAGATTTTCTGCTCGTAGATGTAACAAATCAAGTCGCGCTACATCTACGGCGTAACGCGTTACAAATCCACAGCCCAAAGTGCTTACCACATCACCGATGCTTTAGCTGAGCAATCATTGGAGAACACATGATAAAACGAATTATTCTGGTCGCCGCGATCGTCACGCTGATAGCAGCTTTCTTTTACTTTGATCTGCACCAGCTGCTGACGTTCACAGGACTCAAATCGGGACTGACGCAATTCGAAACCTGGCGTAATGCCGACCCTATGTTGGTTGGCGGCGCTTTCTTTTTACTTTATGTGATCGTGACCGCGCTATCTCTGCCCGGGGCGGCGATCATGACGCTGGCCGCCGGCGCCTTGTTTGGCGTGCTGTGGGGCGTACTCATTGCTTCTTTTGCAAGTTCGCTGGGCGCAACGGTGGCCTTTCTCGGGTCGCGCTACCTGCTGCAGGATAGCGTGCAGCGGCGTTTTGGCGAGCGCTTGAAAGCGATCAATGATGGCGTACAAAAAGACGGCGCTTTCTACCTGTTTACCCTGCGGTTAGTTCCGGTGTTCCCGTTTTTTCTGATTAATCTGTTGATGGGGCTTACACCGATCCGCGCTGCAACATTTTACTGGGTCAGCCAGATTGGGATGCTGGCCGGCACCCTGGTATACGTCAATGCGGGTACGCAACTGGCAACGCTGGACAGCCTGTCTGGCATATTGTCGCCGGCGTTGCTGTTGTCGTTTGCCTTATTGGGATTGTTCCCTTTACTGGCGAAGAAAGTCCTCGCCGTGATTAAAGCCCGCCGCGTTTATGCCCGCTTCCAGAAGCCGGCTCATTTTGATCGTAACCTGATCGTGATTGGCGCTGGCGCCGGAGGTCTGGTGACAGCGTATATCGCCGCCGCGGTCAAAGCCAAGGTCACCTTGATTGAAGCCAATAAAATGGGCGGGGATTGCCTCAATTACGGCTGCGTGCCGAGCAAGGCCTTGATCAAAAGTGCGAAACTGGTCCATCAGATACGCAATGCTGACAACTACGGCCTGGAGAGTACGCAACCGAAATTTTCTTTCCGCGCGGTGATGCAAAGGGTGCATGAGGTGATCCGCACTGTTGAGCCGCATGACAGCGTCGAGCGTTACACCGAGCTGGGCGTGGAGGTGTTGCAGGGTTATGCCCGCCTGGTCGATCCCTGGACAGTTGCAATCGAGATGAGCGATGGCAGTACGCAGCGTATGACAAGTCGCAGCATTGTGCTGGCTACCGGTGCGCGGCCTTTTGTTCCACCGCTGCCCGGAATTGAAGAGGTAGGTTATGTCACCAGCGATACGCTTTGGGATGAATTCGCCAAGCTGGAAGAGGCGCCGCAGCGGTTGGTCGTGCTCGGCGGTGGCCCCATCGGCTGCGAGCTGGCGCAAAGTTTCGCTCGCCTGGGATCACAAGTGACACAGGTAGAAATGGCGCCGCGCATCATGCTGCGCGAGGACGATGAAGTCTCTGCGTTGGCGAAGGCGAGTCTTGAGCGCGATGGTGTAGTCGTATTGACCGATCACAAGGCGCTACGCTTCGCGCGTAATGGCGATAGCAAAACGATGGTGCTGGAACACGCCGGCCAGGAAAAGGTCATCGAGTTCGATACCTTGCTCTGCGCCGTGGGCCGGGAAGCAAGATTGCAAGGCTATGGCCTGGAGGAATTGGGCATAGAAACTCAGCGCACTATCGTCACCAACGACTATCTCGAAACGCTGTATCCGAACATCTTTGCCGCCGGTGATGTAGCGGGCCCTTACCAGTTTACCCACGTCGCCGGGCATCAAGCCTGGTATGCCGCGGTTAATGCCTTGTTTGGCCACTTCCGAAAATTTAAAGTGGATTATCGGGTCATTCCCTGGACGACTTTTGTCGACCCCGAAGTGGCGCGCGTCGGCTTGAATGAACTGGAGGCAAATGAAAAAGGCATTGCCTATGAAGTGACCCGTTACGGTCTGGAAGATCTGGATCGCGCCATCACAGACGGCGCCGCCCACGGGTTTGTCAAAATACTCACGACACCGGGCAAGGACCGTATTCTCGGGGTCACGATAGTCGGCGAGCACGGCGGTGATTTACTGGCGGAATTTGTACTCGCCATGAAACAGGGGCTGGGCTTGAACAAGATTCTCGGTACAATTCACGCTTACCCCACCTGGGCCGAAGCCAATAAGTATGCCGCCGGCGAGTGGAAGCGAGCGCATGCGCCACAAACCGTTTTGGCGTGGCTGGAAAAGTATCACAGCTGGAGAAGGGGTAAGGATGGCAAAGCACAGTTGGTCGATGCTACAGTCGCGCATTCTGACCGGGCGAGCAACCCGGGTTGATGATTTCTGTTACCGCGTATGCGATTTGTAGTGGAAGGTAGACGCTGCGCGCTGTAGCTTAGAGAGACGGAAATAGAAGCAGATGGACATCGTCACCTAACTACCAGATGAGTTAGTGATCAAAATTGCTGGGCAGTCTGACCACGTCGCGAATGGTGACGCCGCGTGGTCGCGTCAGCATGTACATCACTACATCGGCCACATCGCTTGCCTCAAGCAGGCTGCCCGCTGCTTTTGCCTCCTGCAGCTTCTCTGCCGGCCAGTCGGCGAGCAGCGCGCTGATGACGGGGCCCGGCGACACCGACCCGACTCGAATACCGTGCTTGAATACCTGCCGACGCACAGTCTGGACGAAGCAATTTATAGC
>JBBKXJ010000108.1:0-48533 GCA_037969395.1 Pseudomonadales bacterium | reverse complement strand
GTTACGCATAGTACGCGACCACCATTTGTCACGGTGTTACCGCCATCGCGTCGGGTGCCCGCATGAAACACCTTCACATCGGACTCGACTTTTTCCAGGCCTGAAATAACATCGCCCCTACGGTAACTGTGCGGATAGCCGCCGGCAGCCATCACCACCCCCACCGCCGCGCGCGAGTCCCATTGAGCACTGCAACCCTGCAGTTGACCGGCCAACGCTGCCTCGATTAACTCGGCAAAATCCGACTGTAAACGGAGTAATACCGGCTGCGTTTCGGGGTCACCGAAGCGGCAGTTGTACTCCACCACCCGGGCTTTACCCTGCGCATCAACCATCAAACCAACATACAAAAAGCCGGTATAACGATTTCCCTCAGCCGCCATAGCCTTCACGGTTGGCCGCACGATGTCACGCATAATATGCTCGTGTACGCTGTCGCTCACCACGGGTGCCGGCGAGTATGCCCCCATACCGCCGGTGTTAGGCCCAAGATCACCGTCGTCGCGTGCTTTGTGGTCTTGCGAGCTGGCAAGTGGCAGAATGTGCTCACCGTCCACCATGACGATAAAACTGGCCTCTTCACCCTGCATAAACTGTTCGACTACAACGCGCCGGCCAGCATCGCCAAAACTGTTGCCGGCGAGCATATCGGTAACGGCAGACTGCGCTTCAGTAAGCGTTTGCGCGATGATGACGCCTTTGCCAGCGGCCAGGCCATCGGCTTTAATAACGATCGGCAGACTAACTGTTTGCAGGTATGCAAGCGCCGCTTCGGTTTCGGTAAACACTGCATAACTCGCGGTGGGGATATTATTACGCGCTAAAAAATCCTTGCTAAACGCTTTCGAGCCTTCCAATTGTGCAGCGCCGCGGCTGGGGCCGAAGCATGGTTTACCATGCTTGCTATAGAAGTCGACAATACCTGCCACCAGCGGCGCTTCCGGGCCTACTACCGACAGCGTAATCGCATTTGCGTCAATGAATTGCAGCTGCGCGACAAAGTCCATGGGGTCCAGCGCGATGTTTTCGACGCCCTCTTCCAACGCCGTGCCGGCGTTACCTGGTGCCACGAAAACTTTCTCTACGCGTGCAGACTGCGCCAGCTTCCACGCAATTGCATGTTCGCGCCCACCGCTGCCAATGACGAGTATCTTCATAGCGACAATCTCGGAAGAATCGATCAATGACGGAAATGGCGCATGCCGGTAAACACCATGGCTATACCTGCTGCGTTGGCTGCATCTATCACTTCCTGGTCGCGAATGGAGCCGCCGGGCTGGATAACTGCGCTAATACCAGCCTCCGCAGCAGCGTCTATGCCATCGCGAAACGGGAAGAAAGCATCGGAGGCCATCACTGAACCGGCAACCTGCAAGTTTTCATCAGCGGCCTTGATGCCGGCAATTTTAGCGCTGTAGACGCGGCTCATTTGGCCAGCGCCCACACCAATGGTTTGCCGATTGCGCGCGTAGACGATAGCGTTGGACTTGACGAATTTGGCCACCTGCCAACAAAACAACAGGTCCCGCATTTCGTCTTCGCTGGGAGCGCGCTCGGTAACAACTTTCAGATCAGACTGTTGCACACTGCCCCTATCACGATCCTGCAGCAGCAAGCCGCCGACCACGCGCTTATAGTCCAGCCCCGCTTGCGCAGTGTCCGGCAGTGCGCCGCAGCGTAATACGCGAATGTTTTTCTTAGCGGCCAGCACGCTGAGCGCATCGCCAGCGATATCAGGCGCGATAATTACTTCAACAAACTGGCGCGCGACTATCGCCTTGGCGGTTGCCTCATCTAACACCTGGTTAAAGGCGATAATGCCGCCAAAGGCAGAGGTAGGGTCGGTAGCGAAAGCGAGATCGTAAGCGCTGGCGATATTATCCGCCACCGCGACGCCGCAAGGGTTGGCATGCTTGACGATGACACACGCCGGCTGGTCAAACTGCTTCACGCATTCCAGCGCCGCGTCGGTGTCGGCCACGTTGTTGTAGGAGAGTTCCTTACCCTGTAGCTGTTCGGCACGAGCGATGCAGGCTTCGCTGATTTCACTCTCTACATAAAACGCTGCTTTTTGGTGCGGGTTTTCACCATAGCGCATGTTTTGCGCTTTGCTGAACTGCACACTGAAAGTGCGCGGAAACTGCGCACTGCCCTGCTCTACCCGACTACCCAGATAGTTAGCAACGGCGGCGTCGTAAGCGGCAGTGTGTTCAAATGTCTTCACAGCCAGATCGAAACGTAACTCAGCGCTAACACTACCATCATGCTGCGCCAGTTCGGCGCTTAATAGCGCATAGTCGTCCGGCTTTACCACGGTAGTGACGAAGCGATTATTTTTTGCTGCGGCGCGTAACATAGTGGGCCCGCCAATATCGATATTTTCAATAGCCAGGGCGAGGTCACAGTCAGGGCGCGCCACCGTCGCCGCAAACGGGTACAGGTTGACGACCACCAGGTCAATTGCCTGAATGCCATGTTGCTGCATTACTTCGCCGTCCTGATCGCGGCGGCCAAGAATGCCACCATGAATTTTCGGGTGCAGTGTTTTTACGCGGCCGTCCATCATCTCGGGAAAGCCGGTGTAGTCGGCAACCTCGGTGACGGCAACATTGTTATCAAGCAGCAGCCGGTAAGTACCGCCGGTAGACAGCAGTTCAATGCCATGGCTTAAAAGACTGCTGGCAAACTCTACAATGCCAGTTTTATCGGATACGCTTAATAGCGCGCGTTCAACTTTGATTCGTTGTGCAGTGGCGGTCATGATTAGTAGCGAAATTTCCGGAGTAGATTACTGAGAGCCTCGCTGCGGAGAGTGGGGCCGTGTAGGTCCTGCTGTGATTTGCAGGGTTGTAGCGATTGCGCCTGCCCTTTCAGTTAGACAGAAAAAGGGGTGGCAAAGCACCCCTTTTGTATTCCAGTCTGCGTCGAGCGGCACCGACCCCAACCAGGGAGGCGCCGCAGTTTACAATAAGCCGTACTGCTTCAGTTTTTTGCGCAACGTACCGCGATTCAAACCAAGCATTACTGACGCCTTGGTTTGATTGTTGCGAGTGTACTTCATCACAGCTTCCAGCAGGGGCGCTTCCACCTCCGTCAGCACCATTTGGTACACATCGGATACCTGCTGGCCATCGAGATGAGAAAAGTAATTGCTCATCGCTACCTCGACGCTATCGCGCAGAGTCTGCGCATGTGCCACCGGTGCCTCGGTTAAAAACTGCTTTACTTTGTCGGCATCGGTTAGTGCCGGTGTCAGCGTTTCTTCATGGTTGGATTGCTCGTCCATGTAATCAGGTGTAGTCATGCTGCTATATCCCCTCCACTCATAAAATTTTCAAAAAAAATATTCAGCATTGTTATTTGTTGTTGTGCCGAGTCAACCCTGTTGAATGCCTTGCGAAATTCTCGTGCTCCCGGGCACTCTTCCTTGTTCACGTTTTGTAGATACCATCCTACATGTTTGCGCGCCACCCTCAGACCGGTGAACTCGCCATAAAAATCATGCAATGCGATCACGTGCTCAAGCATGACCTTGTGTATGCTTTGTACATTCGGCTCGGGCAATTGTATACCATTTTTCAGGAATTCGGCTATCTGCCGAACCACCCATGGCCGCCCCAACGCGGCCCGTCCGATCATGACGCCATCGGCACCGGTATGAGTTATTACCTCTAATGCTTTCGACGCACAGCTTATATCGCCATTCGCTATGACAGGCATAGCAACGCGCTGCTTGATTGCTGCAATAGTATCGTATTCTGCAGCGCTGTCATATCGACAGGCGCGTGTTCTGCCGTGCACTGTTAGCGCTGCGATGCCATGCTGTTCTGCAATCAAAGCAACGCTCAAACCGTTACGCTGCTGCGTGCTCCAACCGGTACGGATCTTTAAAGTGACGGGCACTGTGACCGCTTGCGTGACGCTGCGAAGAATACTGTCGACCAGCTTTTCGTCCTTTAATAACGCCGATCCTGCGGCTTTATTGCACACCTTTTTCGCCGGGCAACCCATATTAATATCGATGATCTGAGCCCCGAGTTTCTCGGCCTCGCGGGCAGCATTGGCCATAAATTCCGGGTCAGCACCGGCGATTTGAATCGCGCGCGGCGCTATCTCTTCACAGAAGCTAAGGCGTCGCTGAGACTTCGGGGTAGACCATAATCTGGTGTCGGAGGTGAGCATTTCGCCTACCACCATGCCCGCACCCAAGCGATGACACAGGCGCCGAAAAGGCAGGTCGGTAACGCCCGCCATTGGTGCCAACAGCACCGGATTACTGAGTTTAAAGCCGCCAATATTCAATGTAACATTCTTCAATTTTGTGCGCTGCATCACACTGCAAAGAGTCGCACGCCGGCTGATTGAACAGCGTTGAACAGAAATAACGTGCTTTGCCAACGTAAGCCGAAGGTAACCGCATTGCTTCAATCATAGCCTTTGACCAACGTCAGCTTGTAATTAATAGCGGCGGCTCCGGGATCGTCGATGTCCAGCTCAAGGTGGATGGGGCTTTTGCTGGGCATTAAGGTCATGCCACTTAATTCACCACGCAGGTATTCGCTGGGATAAAAACTCTGCGTCGCAACGACTTTGCTGCGCAAATCTGAAAAGGTCAGCTTCAGCGCAGGAAAGGGTTGGGCGAATTTGGCTCGATTGGTAATAATAACGTCGACCATCAACGCATTGGCTTTGTCGGGGTGACTGCGCACGACCAGCTGCTCTGACGAAATATTGTTCAGATTTTCCAGCACCGGCAGTTCACAGGCGAGGATTGCGCAGGTACGCTCCAGCGCCGGTCGAAAGCGCTCATCGGTCGCCAGCTTTTCGAAATTGAACAGCACATATTGTCCAGCGACAAGCAGCGCTAATAGCAAGCTGCCAAGTCCCCATAACCAACCACCACGGCGAGTATCGTCATAATCACCGTCGTAGTCGTCATCAGACTGGCCGTAGTCGTCGGCGAAGCCGCCGAGACTGTCGAACTGGGTGTCAATATCGCCGCTGACGTTAAACGAATCGAGCTGGGTCGCGTCATCAAAGGCGAAATCATCGTTTACCGAACGCGCGGCGGGCGCTGCATCGCCACTGCCACCATGCAGGCCGTCGATCATTTCCATAGCCCAGCGTGTGTCACTGTCCTGGTCGCGCGCTTTTGGCGGTGCCGGTGCCACGTTCCACAGTACGGTATCGGCGTCGGGGTCAACTGCAGCGCGCTCATCTTGCGGTCTTAGCGGCGGTAGCGCCAGCCGCGTCTCTTCATCCTCTTCTAACTCGGCTTCATTCAGGCTATCGAAAAATGACTCATCGAACTCGCTGTTTTGCAGCGCTTCTCTGCGCAGCAGCTCCTCTGCGACAACATCTTTTTCCCGTCGTGGACCCAGATCGTCGAACAGCAAATCATCATCATCAAGCGCGGCTTCGTCTGCTTGCTCTGATTCCGCGTCGTCGCTGTCGCGCTCGCCATCACCCAAATTGAAATCGACGGACTCAACGTCCTCCAGTTCAAAGTCGCTGAACTCATTGTCGGCTAGTGGAACCTCTACGGCATCAGCATTTTCAGATTCTTGCTCTAGTTCGGCTTGCACCAATTCCACGGGCTCTTCACCGATGCCGTGCCAGGGATCCTCGTCGCTGTCATCAGGTGGGAAAATGCTGAAGGTGGACGCTTGCTTTGCTGATCCGAGCTCTTGAGCTGAGCCTGCTTCCGGCGTGCTCTCAGGCTCTTGCTCTTGCTCAGACTCAGGCTCTTGCTCAGGTTCCAGTTCTGACTCAGCTTCAGGCTCCGGTGATAGAGATGACGCCTCGATTAATGCCGGAGTATATGCCGGTGTAACAACATGCTCCAGCGCGCTGAAAACATGCATGCATTGTCCACAGCGTACCCGACCGCCAGCGATATTCAGCTGCGCCTCGCTGACTCGGAAGCTGGTTGCACACCCGGGACATCGGGTTACGGTATCGCCCATTAATCTGGCCTGTTCCAGGACACTACTTTTCGACCCTCCAGTCGCACCCATTCCTGCCGCATGACAGGTTCTTTAAATATAATTGTATCAGCATAAGCGCGTTGTACTGCGTCTACCTGACTCGCAAGCAGTCCCGACAATATCAACACGCCGTTGGGTGCCAGCAGCAACTGCAATAATGGCGCAAGCTGGATCAGCGGTGCAGCGAGGATATTGGCGAGCACGATATCGGCATGCAGCGACAGACACTCAGGCTCGCCGGCGGCGATAACATTCACTTTAGCGGTTACGTTATTACGTTCAGCATTGTCCAGGGTGGCGCTTAGCGCCTGCGGATCGTTATCAATCGCGTGCACTTTAGCAGCACCCAGCAGCGCCGCCGCCAGCGCCAATATGCCCGAACCGCAGCCGTAGTCGACCACCGTTTTGTCAGCACAGGATTGCCCATCCAGCCATTCCAGGCAGAGTGCGGTAGTTGGATGTGTGCCGGTGCCAAATGCCAGTCCAGGGTCGAGTCTCAACGGCACGCTACACTGTGCCGGAACGGGCTTCCAGCTCGGGCAAATCCACAAACGGCTACCTATTTGCAGCGGTTCGTAAGCGTCCATCCAGCTACGTAACCAGTCTTTGTCTTCGAGTAAGTCGACGCGGCAGGCAGCCGGCACTATACAGTCGGCGGCCGCATCGAGGTCAGCGAGCAGCTGTGAAGCGTCGCAGTTCGCATCGAATAAGGCGCGCACAATAACTCGCTGCCATAGCGGCGATTCACCAACGCCCGGCTCATACAGCGGCGTGTCGGCAGCATCAATCAGGCTGACAGAAAGCGCACCCAGTGCCAGCACGGCTGCCTCTATCAGTGGCACGTCGTCGCGCTCAGCATCTATGCTGACCTGGAGGCATTGCATATTACGTTGGAGTGCTTAGTCGAGACCGAGTTTCTTCTCGAGATAGTGAATATTAACGCCACCTTCGCGAAAGGCTTCGTCTACCACCAGCCGCTGATGCAAATTCGCATTGGTTTTAATGCCGTCTATGATCAGTTCTTCCAGTGCAAATCGCATGCGTACCAGCGCCGCCTCGCGGCTGTCGGCATAGGCGATTATTTTTGCGATCAGGGAATCATAGAACGGCGGCACCGTATAACCGCTGTAAAGGTGTGAATCAACCCGCACCCCATAGCCACCGGGAGGATGATAGTGGCCTATTTTACCGGGGCTGGGTAAAAACGACACCGGATCTTCGGCATTGATGCGACATTCGAACGCATGTCCTTTGATGACCACGTCTTGCTGCGTGATGGACAGCGGCTGGCCGTCGGCAATCAATAATTGCTCGCGCACGATGTCGATACCGGTGACCATTTCAGTGACCGGGTGTTCGACCTGTACGCGGGTGTTCATTTCAATAAAATAGAAGCGTTCGTCCTCATATAGAAACTCGAACGTACCGGCGCCGCGATAGTTAATATCGATGCAGGCCTTGACGCAGCGCTGCGCCACTTCGTTGCGCACGCCGTCCGGAATGCCGGGCGCAGGCGCTTCTTCAATCACTTTTTGATGACGGCGCTGCATTGAGCAGTCACGGTCGCCCAAATGCACCGCATGCCCCTGACCGTCGGCCAACACCTGAATCTCCACATGTCGCGGGTTTTGCAGGTATTTTTCCAGATACACGGTTGGGTCGCCAAACGCGGCTTTCGCCTCCGCCTGGGTTACATCGATAGAGCTCAATAACGTTGACTCGTCGTGCACAACGCGCATACCACGCCCGCCACCACCGGAGGCCGCTTTGATGATTACCGGGTAACCAATATCACGGGCGATACCCATGGAGCGGTCGCCATCACTGTTCAACGGGCCATTCGAGCCAGGCACAGTCGGCACGCCGGCTTCGCGCATGGCTCTGATCGCCGATACTTTGTCGCCCATCAGGCGAATGGTATCCGCGGTGGGGCCAACGAAACGAAAGCCGCTGCTTTCGACCTGCTCGGCAAAATCGGCGTTTTCCGCCAAAAAGCCATAGCCAGGATGGATGGCCGATGCATTGGTAATAGCGGCGGCGCTGATAATGGCCGGAATATTCAAATAACTGTGCACCGAGGGATTAGGGCCAATACAAACCGACTCATCGGCCAGCCGTACGTGCATTAAATCGGCGTCAACCTTGGAGTGTACCGCCACGGTTTTAATGCCCAGCTCCTTGCAGGCGCGCAGTATGCGCAGCGCAATTTCAGCCCGGTTTGCAATTACGACTTTTCCCAACATATTTGCTGTCCTATTCGCGTTATCGTGACGCTTAGCCTATGGTGATCAATGGCTGATCAAATTCAACAGGCTCGGCGTCTTGCGCCACAATAGACTGTATAACACCTGCTTTGTCTGCCTCGATCTGATTCAACATTTTCATTGCTTCAACAATACAAATGACATCGCCGGCATTCACGTGCTGACCCACTTCGACGAACGCCGCAGCACCAGGTGACGGTGAGCGGTAAAACGTGCCCACCATTGGCGAGCGGATGACGTGGCCGGTCAGCGTCGGTTCGGCACTCGCCAGCGCGCTGGCGGCATCTGCCGCGGGCGCTGCCATCTGCACCGACGCAGGCGCTGCCGCAGCTGGCGCGGCCGGCGCCGCTGCAGCCAACAATGCTGCCGAGCTGGCGTGACGGCTGATCCGCACCGACTCTTCGCCCTCTTTTATTTCCAATTCGTCGATGTTGGATTCTTCCAGCAGTTCGATTAATTTTTTGACCTTACGTATGTCCATTGTATTGTCTTCTCAGTAGGGATTAAGCTCTGTATTAATGACGTGTTTGCGACAGCCGCTGCATGGCGGCCGCCAGGGCAAGTTCGTAGCCAAATGCGCCCAGGCCGCAAATTACGCCGGCGGCAATATCCGAAAAATACGAATGCCAGCGGAACGCCTCACGCACGTTTACGTTCGACAGGTGTACCTCGTAAAACGGCGTGCCGACCGCCAGCAACGCGTCGCGCAACGCGACACTGGTATGCGTGAACGCGGCCGGGTTAAATATAATCCAGTCATGTGTCGCAACTTTGCCGGCTGTGCTCATGCCGGCGTGAATCAGGTCTATCAATTCATGCTCGGCATTGCTTTGCTCACAGCAAAGGAAATGGCCGGCGCGCTCGGCTTGCGCCAGCAAGCGTTGATTGATGGCCTCAAGGTTTGCCGCGCCGTAGATACCGGGTTCCCGTTCGCCAAGCAAATTCAAATTTGGCCCGTTTAGTACCAGAATGCTTGCCATGCGTGCATACACATACTGTAATTAGCGCAATCTTTGAGTATTTTGCGGATTTTCGCAACCAAATTGGTATTGTTTCGTGAAATATATCAAATATATGCTCGCGTGAGGCAGATGTGCGGTGTGTAATACCGGCAATTGCTCAAATATTCAGCAGGAGGGGGTGTAGTTGCGACTAACTCGCGCCAATATCGGTAAAGTCCCGGCAACGTACGCTACCAATCAGCAAGCAGACGGTGCTGATTAATCGGCACTGGTTAACTTTGTTGAACTGCGGGTCGGCGTGAGAGAGTCAAGCGCATCAATGACGATGCCAGGCGTTAACAATTGTGGCAACACAATTGCCGGCGAGGATGGTTCAGCTGGAAACAGCAAATACAGGGGTACGCCGCTGCGCCCGTACTGCGCCAACAACGCGGTAATATGCGGCGCGCTATTGGTCCAGTCACCCTTTAAATAGGTTACCTCATTGCTGGCAAAAGCCGCTTTGACCGCCTTTGATGACAGCGCCA
Source organism: Pseudomonadales bacterium (assembly GCA_037969395.1). Taxonomy (GTDB): domain Bacteria; phylum Pseudomonadota; class Gammaproteobacteria; order Pseudomonadales; family JAUIET01; genus JBBKXJ01. The sequence goes on along the minus strand of JBBKXJ010000108.1, from coordinate 38,793 downwards.
CGCGCTCGTTGGCCAGGCAGGTAATACACCAGTCAGCGGTGACATTAACAAACACAGGCTTACCCTCGGCACGCTGGTCAAGCACGCGCTGCGAACTATAGGCGAGCTCATCAGAGACGTTTTGAGCGCTGCCTGTTTGCAACAGCGGACTGGCCAGAATAAAGAAAGCCAGCAGCCAGGCTGCAACGGCGCCAACCCGTAGTGGCGTTTTGTTCAGTCGCCACAACCATAGCGCCAATACCAGCAACAGGCACCCGGCCAGCACAGCTGCCATGCCGTTGGCACCCGTTTGACGGCCAATAACCCACAGCAGCCACACCGCTGTCGCGTATAAGGGAAACGCGAGTATTTCCTTAAAGGTGTTCATCCATGCGCCGGGACGCGGTAATAACCTGGCCAAAGCCGGCACGCTGACCAACAGCAGGAACGGCGCTGCCATGCCCAACCCCAGCGCCAGAAATACCGCCAGCCCCACTGGCGCCGGCTGCACCAGCGCGAAGCCCATGGCCGCACCCATAAACGGAGCCGTGCAAGGGCTCGCTACTATCACTGCAAGCACCCCGGTAAAAAACGACCCCACTGCACCACCTTTCTCGGTTAGCCCCTGGCCGGCGCCAACCCAGCGACCACTGAACTCGACAAAGCCCGACAAACTCAGCCCGAGCACGAAAAACAAATAGATCAGGCAGGCAATCACCCACGGCGACTGCAGATGAAAACCCCAGCCCAGGGCCGCACCGGCTGAGCGCAACCCCAGCAGCACACCGGCCACGATTAGAAAACTGACCAACACGCCTGCCGTGTAGCTAAGGCCGTGCAGGCGACGCTGCGCCGGCGACTCGGCGTTGGCTTGCACCAGGCCCATCACCTTGAGGGCCAGAATAGGAAACACGCAGGGCATCAGATTTAAAATGGCGCCACCCAAAAAGGCAAACAGAGCCATAAGCCAGAACGATGTTGGCGCGGCTGCGGCTGCGGTGCTGGCCGTTGCCGGCATGGATGCTTCAGCCGCCGGCGGCGCCTGCCTGGCAGCGGCGTTATCCAGCAGCACCGCGCTATTGGCCGCGAGGTCTATCGTGAAATTCTGGGTGTAGGGCGGGTAACACAGCCCCGCGTCGGCGCAGCCCTGCGACGTAATTTGCACTTCGACGTTTTCGCTGTCGGTTGGCAGCGGCAGCTCCGCCGCCACCCGCTGATAAAATACTTCGACCTCACCAAAGTATTCATCGTGCTTCTGTTTGCCCCTGGGTAATTGCAGCGTCAGTTGTTCGCCACTTTGTAGCGCTGCTGCGAAGCGGCTTTTATAGAGATAGTAGCCGTCGGCAATATCCCACTGCAGCAGCAACTTGCCAGTGTGCGGCGTAACCGACAGCCGATAGGCTTTTTCTACCGGCAAAAAATCGCTGCTGTTTGACTCAGCGCCAAACAAATCTTTCGCAGTTAACGGTGCCGCGTCAAACTGCGCGTTAACGTTCGCCGTTGTAAAACCTAGCAGCAGCAGAAGGGATAAAATAACTTTCATAAATTGCTCACTCTGGCCTCCGAGCTGGTCTCCAAGGCTTCGACATACAGCAGCGCGGAAAATTCGCCACCGGCTGCTTTGTATAGTGTAGCGTTGCCAGCGGACAAGCAGGGTCGCAATAAGGCAAAATGTGACACGTACGATTCTCGCCAATCATTCTGGAGCATTGCATTGAAACACCACGTCAGTTTATTTCTGATTGTCCTGCTGCTAGCCGCCTGTAGCAAGCAGTCGCTCAGCATCAATGATGCCTATGTCAGAGCCCCGGTAGCCGACCGCGACGTAACTGCCGCGTTTATGACCATTGTGAACGACAGCGAGATCGACAACGCGCTGCTGACAGCCAGCAGCCCCGCCGCCGAAAAAGTGGAGCTACACCAGCATACTCATAGCGACGGCATGATGCGTATGCGCCAGGTCGAACGCATCGAGATTCCGGCGCAGGCCAGCGCCGTGCTGGAACCCGGCGGCTACCATATGATGCTGACTGGCATTAAGCCCGAGCTGCGCGAGCAGGAGAGCATTGACATCGATCTGAATTTCGCCAATGGCGAAACTGTTAAAGTGGCAGCCGAAGTGCGCAGCGTTTTAGAATGAGCAGTCGGGTGCAGGGGGCGCACCCGGACTAACTTGAAAACTCTCAACCAGGGAAGATGCGACCTATTCAAACTCAGCCAGAATTTGCGCGTGTAATTCCGGCCTGAGACGCGGTCCAAAATCTGACACGACTTGCGCCGCTGCGCGGCTGGCAAACTTGCCGGCCTGCTCGAACGAGAAGCCGCGGGTTAAACCGTGCAAGAAAGCGCCAGCAAACATATCGCCAGCGCCGTTGGTGTCTACCGCCTTGACCGCGTACGGCTCGATCTCAATCAATTTTTCGCCGTCGAACAGCAGCGCTCCCTTCGCGCCCAGCGTAATCGCAAACGTATCAGCGACCTGCTTGATACTGTCGATAGCGACGTTGAGATCGCGGGTATTGCCCCAACCCAGCGCTTCGTCTTCGTTGCAAAAAACCAGGTCGATGCGTTCGCCTAACATTTCTACCAGGCCGTCCCTGAAGAACTCTACCATGCCGGGGTCGGAAAAGCTGAGCGCCATCTTCACGCCATTTTGCTGCGCGATCTCGCGTGCTTTGACAGCCGCGGCACGACTGCTGGGTGATGTTACCCGATAACCCTCCACGTAGAGATAGTGCGAGTCACACAGTGCGGCTTCGTCCAGTTCTTCGATCGACAATAGTTCGCTAATGCCCAGAAACGTACTCATGCTGCGTTCGGCGTCGGGCGTAATCATCACCAGACATTTGCCGGTAATACCGTCTTGCTGGTTGGCATTGCTGTTGTAATCGACTCCGGCGCGGTCCAGATCGTCGAGGTAAAACTTACCGTTCTCATCTGCCGCCACTTTGCAGGAATAAAATGACTTGCCGCCAAAATAACTGTTGGCGATAACGCTATTGCACGCCGACCCGCCGCTAGCTCGACGCGAGGCGACGAAATGATCACTGAGCCGGTCTGTTAGTTGCTGCTGGCGCTCCTCATCGACCAGAATCATCAAACCTTTGTCAACGCTTGCCTCAGTCAGGAAATCTTCGCTAACTTCGATTTCGGTATCGACTAGCGCCGCACCCAGGCCGTAAATATCGTATGTTTTCATTTATTAACTCATTTCTCGCGTGGCTTGCCGAACGGCAAAGCCGCCTATTATGCAAACGTGGCGCGGGAATGCAAAACTCGATTACCCATCGAAATTACTTTTGGGGCACGTTGATTGCTAAGCTGGCGTCATCTTTAGCGCCAAACGTATCATTTCGTCAAACGACAACTGGCGCTCCTCGGTAGTCAGCGCCTCGCCAGTGCGGATGTGATCGCTAACGGTACACATCGCCAGCGCTTTGGCGCCGTATTCTGCCGCTACCCCATAGATACCGGCGGCCTCCATTTCCACGCCCAGGATATTGTATTTCTCCATCACATCGAACATTTCCGCATCGGGAGTGTAGAACAGGTCCGCCGAAAAGATATTGCCGACGTGTGCCTTCAGATTTAGCGCTCTGGCGGCAGCCACGGCTTGCTCCAACAATCCGAAATCGGCGATTGCGGCAAAATCGTAGCCCTTGAAGCGTATGCGATTCACATTGGAGTCGGTCGATGCGCCTATGCCAATCACCACGTCACGCATGCCCACTTCGGCGCTGACCGTGCCGCAGCTACCGATACGAACAATTTCCTTCACCCCATACTCGGTGATGAGTTCGGTGCAATAAATAGAGGCGGAAGGTATACCCATACCGCTGCCCATCACCGATAGCCTGCGCCCCTCGTACTCACCGGTAAAGCCCAACATGTTGCGCACATCGGTCACCTGCTCGGCTTTTTGCAGATAGTTTTCCGCTATGTACTTTGCCCGCAGCGGATCGCCCGGCAGTAAAACTCTTTCGGCGAACGCACCGCTGGCTGCGTTAATGTGTTTTGAAGCCATTATCGTACTCCGCTGGTTAGTGACGTGTTTCCGCCTACAATCGCGCCCCGGGAAATTTAACCGGTTTTCACACAGCGCGTCATTTTGTTCAGACTGTGATTATACGCGCGTCGGTGCTCAGCACTAACTCGAGCTAGCGTCGAATATAACGTGTCGGACTGTACTGTTGTTGACAGCCTTGGTACAAAGGTGTCAAATCAAAACGCAAAGCATTGCTGCGGCATGCAATCAACCAGGGTGTAGAAATGATAACGATTGCCAAAGCCTGTACGTATAACCTATCTATTCTGGCAGCGAGTATCGCGTTGACAGCCAATGCTCAGCAGCAGCTGGTGCTCGAAGAGGTGGTGGTTACCGCGCAAAAACGCGAGCAAAGCCTGCAGGATGTGCCGGCTTCAGTGTCAGTGATGTCGGGCGATTCAATTCGCGAGTACGTCGGCTCCGGGGAAAATATCCGCGCTCTGGCAGGTCGGGTTCCGAGTCTGCAGGTTGAGTCTTCAAATGGCCGGCAGTCACCGCGTTTTTATATAAGAGGGCTGGGCAATACCGATTTTGACGTCAATGCTAACCAACCCGTATCGATGGTGTTGGATGACATAGCACTGGAAAACTCCGTTTTGAAAAGTGTGCCGTTGTTTGACGTTGAGCGGGTAGAAGTATTAAAAGGCCCACAGGGCACACTGTTTGGCCGCAACACCCCCGCCGGCATTGTTAAGATCGATACCGTTAAACCGTCGTATGATACGAGCGCCTATGCCTCGGCAGGGTATGGTAGTCGCGAGACCTGGTTTTTCGAAGGGGCCGTTGGTGGCCAGCTTGCTGAAAAAGTCGCTTCCAGATTAGCGGTGAAATATGTCGACCGCGGGGCGTGGATCGATAATACGGTGAACGGCAGCGGCGACGATTTTGGCGGTTTCGACGAGCTTGCCTGGCGCCTGCAATTTCTTATCGAGCCGACCGATTCCCTGCAGGCATTGATAAAATTTCACGGCTTTAACCAAAACGGTGACCAACCACAAATATTCTACGCGAACGCGCTGGAAGTGGGTAAGGAAGGCCTCAGGTCCGGCTTTGACGAAGAAAAAGTGAGTCACGATGGACGCGGTGGATTCGAGCTTGACCACATCGGCGGCAGCGCCAACCTGCAGTGGGAAGTAGCCGATGAGCTCACTCTGACCTCAATTACCGGCTACGATACCCTTGACAGCTTCCAACGAGCGGATATCGACGGCGGCCTTTTGGGAGGCCCGGAAGTTATTGGCGTGCTGGGACGACAGGCATTTTTTAGCGTTGAGTCGGGCGACGGCCTGGATGATCACTATCAATTCAGCCAGGAGCTGCGACTCGCCGGCGAGCGCGACCAGCTATTTTACCAGGTCGGTTTATTCTATTTTGACGAAGAGATTACCGTAAGGACCGTCGATTTTGCACAAGACCAAACAACCTTTGTCGACCAGCAAACCACCTCCGCCGCCGTATTCGGTCAAGTAGAATATGCGTTTACCGACATACTTTCAGTGACAGCCGGTTTGCGCTACACCAAAGATGACAAAGACCTGGAGGTGATACCTGGCCCGGGCTCGCCGGCACCTGCCGCGACTATTGCGGCTGATGATGACTTTATCAACTGGGACCTGGCGTTTACCTATGACGTAAACGATCTCTGGAGCGTATTCGGCCGCGTCGGCAATGCTTCGCGAGGGCCGGTAACCATCGGCCGTTTCGGTTTCACCAGCACAGCCGAAACTGAAACGCTGACGTCGTATGAGCTAGGCTTCAAGAGTAATTTGCTGGACGGCAGAATGAGATGGAACGCTGCAATTTATACCTACGAAATTGAAGATCAACAACTGACTGCCACGGGAGGAGAGGCCAATACAAACTCGCTACTCAACGCGGATACGACCACAGGCAGCGGCATCGAAACCGATGTCGAATTCCTGGTTATGGAAAATCTGCGTGTCAGCACTAACTTGAGCTACAACAAAACGGAAATTGATGACAGCGATCTGCGCGCCGAACAATGCGGCTCAACGCCAGCCTGCACCGGTAAAGACCCCGTATTTGGCATTTTTGACGGACCCTTCGGCCCGGTCACCAGCGTGTTGATAGACGGCAACGAATTACCACGTGCGCCGCAATGGTTGTACAACATCGCCCTGTCGTACAGCGTGCCACTTGCTAGCGGCGAAATTTATTTTAATACCGACTGGAATTACCGCAGCGAATCCAATATTTTCCTCTATGAGGCGGTAGAATTCGTCGCCGAGGAGCGCTGGATTGGTGGTGTGAGAGTTGGCTATAAGAGCGAGGGGGAAAACTTCGATGTAGCTCTTGTTGGCCGCAACGTTACCGACAAAGTCGTCGTCGACGGCGCGCTGGATTTTCTTAATCTGACTGCTTTCGTCAATGAACCTGCCTTCTGGGGAGTGGAAGCCAGGTATAGCTTTTAATGCTATCTGCAAAGGCATTGACAATATAGCGTACGCCGCTAGCGAGGTTAAGGTGGCAGACAAACCAACACCAGGTACAAACAAAGAATCTGGCCGTCGGCCAGATGACGCTGCGCCTAACCTTGCTCTCGTTGATAATATTCCTCGCAACCCCGGCACCGATTTCAACGCCGATTGGGTACAGGACGTACGCATTAATCTCAGTGCCATTGAGCGCCGCGTGGCAACGCTGGCGGGGCGTAGAACGGTCAAAAACCAGTGGCAGGCCGCATGGTTGTTGAAGGCGATCTCGTGTATTGACCTCACCTCCCTGGTCGGCGACGACACGCCTGGCCGTATCCACAGACTATGCGCCAAGGCGCGCCAACCGGTGCGGCGCGATATCTTGCAAGCGCTAGGCGCTGCGGATATGGGCATTACCACCGGTGCAGTATGCGTCTACCATGCCATGCTGGAAACGGCGGTAGACGCGCTGCAGGGCTCGGGCATTCCGGTAGCTGCGGTATCTACCGGGTTTCCTGCGGGTCTGTCGCCGCTTGAGACGCGGCTGCGGGAGATAGAACTTTCAGTACAGGCAGGCGCCAGCGAGATTGATATTGTCATCAGTCGCCGCTATGTCCTGACCGGCAACTGGCGGGCACTGTACGACGAAGTCAAAGCGTTCCGCGTGGCCTGCGGTGACGCGCGCATAAAGGCCATTATTGCGACTGGCGAGTTGGGCTCCGGCAATCTTATCGGGCGAGCATCAATGGTATGTATGATGGCAGGCGCCGACTTCATCAAAACCTCTACCGGTATGGAGAAGGAAAACGCCACCTTGCCGGTTAGCCTGATCATGGTACGCATGTTACGCGAGTACTTTGAACGCACGGGACAACGCGTTGGCTTCAAACCGGCAGGCGGCATCAGTCATGCCAAGCTGGCGTTGAGTTATCTGGTGCTGATCAAAGAGGAATTAGGTAACGAATGGTTAAACCCACAATTGTTCCGTTTCGGCGCTTCCAGCCTGCTTGGCGATATTGAGCGGCAGCTGGAACATATTGTTACCGGCCGCTACGCGGCAAGCTATCATCAACCGTTAGCTTGAGGGGTAGTGAGAGCCTGCAACGTGTTGAGAGCCTGCAGCGCGTTAGGAGCCTGCAGCGCATAAAGAGCCTTCAGCGCATAAAGAGCCTTCAGCGCGTTAATAGCCTTCAGCGCATAGAGCCTCCTCAGCGCCGCAACAACAGACTGCAGTACATTCGCAATTGAGACAGCCCATGAACGAAGTCGCGGAGATTTTCCAAACCATGAATTATGGCCCGGCAGCGGAGCAGTCTGACTATGTTCGTGACTGGCTACAACAACATAAAAACGGCTTCCAGCTTTTTATTGGCGGCGCATGGTGTCAGCCAAAAACAGCGACCACACCGATTATCAGCCGTAACCCGGCTACGGGCGAAACGCTTGGCCGCCTGGCTGCCGCCGGCGAAGACGACGTGGCAGCCGCCGTCGATGCCGCCACGCAGGCTTTCCCTCAGTGGTCAGAATTAAGCGGCCATCAGCGCGCCAAATATCTTTATGCGCTGGCCAGAGCCGTGCAAAAGAACAGCCGCTTTCTGGCTGTGCTGGAAAGCCTCGACAATGGTAAAACGATTCGTGAAACACGCGATATTGACGTGCCGCTGGTAGCCCGGCATTTTTATTATCATGCCGGCTGGGCGCAATTACTGGCGCAGGAATTTCCCAACCACGCTCCACTGGGAGTCGTCGGCCAGATCATCCCATGGAATTTTCCGCTGCTGATGCTGGCCTGGAAAATTGCACCGGCGCTTGCCGCGGGTAACTGCGTGGTGCTAAAGCCTGCGGAATATACCAGCTTAAGCGCGCTGTATTTCGCCGAACTGTGTCACGAAGTTGGTTTGCCGCCAGGGGTGGTTAATATTGTCACTGGCGCCGGAGACACCGGCACGCATCTGGTTAATCATCCCGACGTCGCTAAAATAGCCTTTACCGGCTCAACCGCCGTGGGTAAACAAATTCGTCGCCAGACCGCGGGCTCCGGCAAGAAACTCACATTGGAACTGGGCGGCAAATCGCCCTTCATTGTGTTCGAAGACGCAGACTTGGACAGCACGGTTGAGGGCCTGGTAGACGCTATCTGGCTGAACCAGGGCCAGGTGTGCTGCGCCGGCTCGCGGCTGTTAGTGCAGGAGGGCATTAGCGAACGCTTGCTGGAAAAAGTCAAACAGCGGCTGCAAAAGTTTCGCATTGGCGACCCGCTGGACAAGACCGTCGACATGGGTGCCATCGTCGATCCCATACAGCTTGAGCACATTGAAAGTTTGGTAGCCAAAAGCGTCGCCGAGGGGGCAAAATTATGGCAGCCGGCCATCGAATGTCCGACTGAGGGTTGTTTTTATCCACCAACTCTTTTAACCAGCGTAACCACCAGCAACACAGCAGCGCAGGAAGAAATCTTCGGGCCAGTGCTCACCGCCTTGACCTTCCGCACTGCGCACGAGGCTATCGTACTTGCGAATAATGTGCGCTACGGACTCGCTGCCAGCGTATGGTCGGAGAATATCAACCGCGCGCTGCAGGTCGCCGCCGGCATTAAGGCCGGTGTCGTTTGGGTTAACAGCAGCAATCAGTTTGACGCAGCCTGCGGCTTCGGCGGTTATCGCGAATCCGGCTTTGGTCGCGAGGGGGGCAAAGAGGGTATGTACGAATACCTGCAAGCCAGCAATGGTAAGTCCCTCGACATAGACAATGTCATCGACGCACCCGCAGAAGAGCTGGCACTGTCACACGACGCGGCAGCAATAGACAGAACCGCAAAGCACTATATCGGTGGTAAGCAGACGCGCGCCGATGGCGGCAATTCGCGCGTTGTTGTTAACCACAAGGGCGTCTATGCCGGGCGCGTGGCCGACGGCAATCGCAAGGATATCCGCGATGCTGTGGACGCGGCCGACAAGGCGGCGAGTTGGTCACTGGCGACAGCGCATAATCGGGCGCAGGTTCTGTATTACCTGGCCGAAAACATTGGTTACCGCGAGGACGAATTTGCACAGCGCCTGACCTCCATGACCGGTGCCACGCGTCGCAACGCGAAACGCGAAATCGAGACAAGTATCAGTCGCATGTTTAGTTACGCCGCCTGGGCAGATAAGTTCGACGGCCGCGTGCATGCACCGCCTGTTCGCAACGTCGCGCTGGCAGTGAACGAACCGATTGGCGTGCTGGGAATTATCTGCCCCGACATTATGCCGCTACTATCCTTTGTTTCGCTGTTGCTGCCAGCAGTGGCGATGGGCAATCGCGTTGTGGTGGTGCCTTCAGAGCGTTATCCTTTGTTAGCTACGGATTTCTACCAGCTCCTCGAGACCTCGGATGTACCTGCAGGGGTTGTCAACCTCGTTACCGGTGACCGCGAAGCGCTTGGCAAAGTGCTCGCCGAGCACCACCAGGTCGACGCAATTTGGTATCACGGTTCGCAGGACGGCAGCAAGGCGGTAGAGGAATACTCTGCAAGTAATGTGAAACGCACCTGGGTGAACTACGGTAAGGCTCGCGATTGGCTATCCCCTACAGAAGGCGAAGGGCGCCTTTTCTTGCGGGAGGCCACGCAAGTGAAGAATATCTGGTTGCCCTACGGCGATGAAACCAGCGGCGGCAAAGCAGGGTATTAGGTTTTAGATCAACATTTTTTGTAAAAACCCCTGGAAAACCAGCAGTATTCGAGAGCTTTACCACTCTCCAGCATGCTGCGACTGATGTCTTCCCCGTCCTTATTTTCACAGCGCGCCACGCTGCGGCCGTATTTGTCGGTATCCTGCAGATAACAGTTCAGCTGTTTGTTTAACACCAGTGAACGCAGCTTTCTGGTGGCTTGCTTGTATCCGGGTTGATTACGCTCCGGGGCGTTGATACCCCAGAGCCGAATTTGCTTTTTTTCGCCGTGCAAGTAGAGGCTATCGCCGTCTACCACGTAGCGTACTTGACCGCTGAACGGCGCGTCGGTGCGCGGCTGTCCAGGCGCGGCAAACAATTGCAGCGCGAGAAAGGCCGGGATAACGGCAATAACCCTCCAGCTGGTGTTAGTCAAAAGTGCAAATAGCCACTGCGCTCAGGCTGGTACTGCTTACCATCCGCTGTTTGGCAGCGCAACCCATCACCTGCCACGATCTCGCCTATACACGTTAACTGCAAGCCTTGCCGCCGCAGTGCACTTGCGTATTTAGCTGCCATGGTAAAGCACAGCCGATAATCGTCGCCGCCGCCAAGCGCCCACGCCAGCGCCTGCTGTTCGCCACCGACACGCAATATTTCCGGCGACAGTGGCACGTCATCAACGTTGATCACTGCCCCTACCCGGCTGGAGTTCAATATATGCCTGAGATCAGCGAGCAGGCCATCAGACACATCAATGGCAGAGGTCGCGATACCACGCAGCGCGGTACTAAGGACAAAATCGATTTCGGGGGCGTAGAAACGGTGTAGCAAGTAAGCGGCGTCGCTATTGTGGAGCTCGCCCGCTTTGATGAGCTGCAGCGCAGCGGCCGCATCACCCAGCGTACCGGAAACGTAAATTGAATCACCGACACTGGCACCGCTACGCAACAGCGCCTGACCCTGCGGCAGCTGACCTATTATATGTATGGTGATCGACAGCGGACCACGGGTGGTGTCGCCGCCCACTAGTGGAATATTGTAGGCCAACGCTTGCTTACCCAGGCCGCGCGCGAAATCTGCCAGCCAGTCAGTGTCGACAGCTGGCAAGGTGATTGACAGTGTGAACGCATACGGTTCAGCGCCCATGGCATTTAAGTCACTAAGGTTCACGGCCAGGGCACGTTCGGCGATGCAATTAGCGGGCGCCTGGCCGGGGAAATGTACGCCGCCAATGAGCGTGTCAGTCGAAATTGCTAGCTCGCAGCCAGGCCTGGGGGCAGCCAATAGCGCACAGTCGTCGCCCACGCCCTGTATTACGTGGGCACAGCCCAGGTCGAGATCGGCGAAATAGTCCTGAATAAGGCCAAACTCAGACAGCGCCATTGTCAACCTCGACCTTGCGCAGCGTTTGCGCTACTTTGTCGAGTACGCCGTTAATATATTTATGGCTGTCAGTGGCGCCAAACTTTTTTGCGAGGTTAACGTTCTCGTTGATAACCACCTTAAAGGGCACCTCTATGCTTTCCAGTAACTCGAAAACACCAAGCCGCAGCAGCGCAAGCTCTACCGGGTCAAGGTCCGTCACTTCCCTGTCCAGATGCTCTGCAAATAGTGGGGTGAGTTCGTTGCTCTTATTGATGGTGCCGTGCAGCAAGGTATGAAAATACTCGGTGTCGACTCGCGCCATATCGTATTCGGTTAGAAACTCCGCTTCGATTTGCGCCGCGTCGTGGGCTGTCATATGCCACTTGTAGAGTGCCTGCATGGCGTAGTGCCGTGCCTTTTTACGGCCAGCGATGCGATTCTGATGGGGTGTGCTCATGGGGATTTCAACGCGGAGAGTATTGCTAGCGAAAGCGATTGCTCGCTAACACTGCAGTAAAAAGGTGACGTGGCTGCTCGCTAGTCGCCAGTTTGGATTTTTGCTAACAAGTTCAGCATTTCCAGCGCGCCCGCGGCGGCCTCGGCGCCCTTGTTACCGGCCTTGGTGCCGGCTCGTTCAATCGCCTGCTCGATGCTATCTACAGTTAACACTCCGAAGGCAACCGGCATAGTCGCGTTCAGGCTAACCTGCGATAAGCCCTTAACGCATTCGCCTGCCACGTATTCAAAATGTGGCGTGCCGCCGCGTATCACCGCGCCCAACGCGATGATCGCATCATGGCGGTTGCTGGCAGCAACTTTGCTGGCCAGCAATGGCAGCTCATACGCGCCGGGCGCTTTGTAAAGTGTGATGTTTTTATCGGCTACGCCATGTCGGCGCAGCGTATCAACAGCGCCGGCCACCAAACTATCGACGACGAAGGAGTTAAAACGCGAGGCCAACAGTGCAAACGTATGGTTGCCTGCGGAGAAATCGCCTTCTATCGTTTCTATTGCGGTCATGAAATGCTTACTGCTCAAGAAATGAATTGGCGACTATTTTAAACCCGAATGAGTTGTTATCCCAGTTTTGTTTTCAAGCGCGCGGTTACTTCTGTATTTTCTAACCAGAGCGAGCAGATATGACCCCTGCTATCGCCACTACTGGCGATAAACTCTACTGCCAGAAACGAAAAAGGCGCCCTATAAGAGCGCCTCGCTGTCGCGATAGACAGTGGTCTGGCGTCGCCACCAGTAAACTAACTATAACGCAAACAAGTGCTCTATGACCGATCAATTCGCGATAAGCGTACTGTTGTTTTAGCGCAATGCGCTATAAATAAGAAGGCAAAGCGCTATAAACAAGAACGAAAAACACTGTGAATGTAAGCGTTTTGTGAACTGTGATCCAACGCAGATCGCAAAAATGAGTTATTTCCTGCGTTCTGTTTAAAAAAATAGCGCTCAAGTCCGGCATATTTACTATTATGATAGGTAGCGCACTTATTTTATCTGAGCATGCTTAGAGCTAGCGTAACAATAAGCAATCAATTCGACGTAACATAAGGTTAACCCTGCCAATGGACGAACGCCTTTTAAAGAAGCTGGAGGCCTGTCGCGACCTGCCGAGTTTGCCCGCGGCGGCGGCGCAAATTGTTGACCTGGCGCAAAATCCTGCGGCAGGTATGGGCGAAGTGGCTGATGCGGTAGGTTTGGACCCGGCGTTGACAAGCAAGCTGCTGCGCATTGCTAATTCTCCCCTGTATGGTCAACGGCGGCAGAGCGATAACCTGCGCCAGGCCGTTATGCTGCTTGGACTGAATGCCACTCTAACGCTGGCGCTCAGCTTTTCGCTGGTCAGCTCGCTGCGCTCCAACAAGAAAAACGGGTTGGACTTCACACTATTTTGGCGGCGTTCATTGCTGGCTGCCAGCGCGGCTCGCATCATTGCCAAGTCAACCAGCAAAGCCGCTAGCGAAGAATGCTTTTTAGCCGCCCTGCTGCAGGATATCGGCATCATGGCCTTGGACCAGGCGACGCCTGATCTTTACGAGGGAATGGAACCCTTAACGCAGCGCGATCACCCGGCGCTAAGTGCCTACGAAAAAGACCGGTTGAATAGTGATCACGCCGACATTGGCGCGTGGCTGCTGGCGCGCTGGCGCTTCCCCGAGCCCATGGTGCACGCGGTCGGCGCCAGTCATCTTGCACACCCTGCCGCGGCAACCGAGGCCGAACACGCGCTGCTGCAAACCGTTAACGTATCGGGTTTTATCGCCGATATGCTGCTACCGCAGGAACCGGGCCGACAGTGGCAGGCCGCTAACGAACGTGCGCAAACCTATTGGTCTGTGGCCGATGACTGGATGGACGGCATAGGCGAGCAGTTAGCCGAAGAACTGCCTGAGATAGAAGAGATGTTCGACATAAAGCTGCTGGAAAACGCTGAAGTCGGCGCGTTGCTTTCTGAGGCGAAGGAGGTGCTGGTAACCCGCAGCCTGCAAGCGATCAAACAATTGGATGATTCGCAAAAGGTCACGGATTCGATTCGTGAGCGCGTACATGTGATGGAAGCCGAGAGCAAGCGCGATGGCTTGACCGGCGCCTATAATCGCAGCTATATGGATGCACTACTGAGCGACGAATTTGATGCATCGCGCAAGCACAATTGGCCGCTAAGCCTTATTTTTATCGATATAGACCGCTTTAAGCAGCTCAACGACAGCCATGGTCACGCCGTTGGTGACCAGGCATTGTGCCACGCAACACGCCTGCTCGATTTCAGCACGCGCGATACCGACATCGTGGCACGTTACGGCGGTGAAGAGTTCGTGATTATTCTACCGGGGGTAGACTCAGACACGGCCAGCATGTTGGGTCAACGCGTAGTGAAGGCGTTTCGTACTACAGAGCTTGTTATTGAGTCAGGCGAAACGCTACAGATCACCATCTCGGCCGGTTTGGCGAGTCTGGACGAACATCATGTTTTTCAGCACAGTGCCGCGCTGCTGCATGCGGCTGATCAGGCTATGTACCAAGCCAAAGCTCAGGGACGAAACCGCCTGGTGGTGCATGGTGCCGAGAAGGGGCTGCTGAAATCAGTGAAATAATGCACTGGTAAAGTTGTCTTTTAGCGTCTGCGTCGCTGATCAATGCTTGCTCGCAAATCCATGCTCCGCAAGAAATTCTGCGCTTAATTGCGACCCCTTCGCGGCGGCCTTGTCGCCCAATAACAGCCGTTCCACATAGCGCGCAATCACATCGACCTCGATATTAACTGGCGAACCCTTACGGTAATTTGCAAAAATCGTGTGCTGTCTGGTATGCGGAATAATATTAATGCCGAACTGATTACCGTTTACATCGTTCACCGTCAGGCTGACGCCGTCAATGCAGACCGAACCTTTTTTCGCAATATACTTCGCCAGCTCTGCCGGCACCTGCACGTCGTAACGCGTGCTGCGTGCGTCTTCGTGCAGCCCGATAATTTCGCCCACGCCGTCGACATGTCCGCTGACTAAATGGCCCCCCAGCGGGGTAGCGGGTGTGACAGCGCATTCCAGGTTTACCGGCACACCGGCTGCAAGCTGTCTGAGCGAGGTATGCTCAAGCGTTTCTATCGACACGTCGGCGGCAAAGCCGGCGTCACTTTTGGTCACCACGGTTAAACAGACGCCGTTAACGGCGATGCTGTCGCCCAGCGCAATCTGCTCGAAATCGAATTCGTCGCAGCTAATGTGCAGGCGCACATCGCCGCCGGTTTTTTGTAGTTGCTTAACTGCGCCAACGGTTTGAATAATGCCGGTAAACATATTCTTACTTCCTCTTTGGTCGCACGCTCATGCGCCAATCCTGGCCGACGGCACGTATGTCGTCGATCAGCAGCGGCTGTTGCTCGGCCATCGTATGCAGCGGCAGGGCAAATAAAGGGTTGGCCTGGCTG
Organism: Pseudomonadales bacterium; assembly: GCA_037969395.1. Classification (GTDB taxonomy): domain Bacteria; phylum Pseudomonadota; class Gammaproteobacteria; order Pseudomonadales; family JAUIET01; genus JBBKXJ01. The sequence continues at coordinate 23,375 of JBBKXJ010000108.1, read as the reverse complement.
CCGAGCAAGGTGGGCGCCATGTAAATCACTAACTCATCGATAAGCTGCGCCTGCAGCATTGCGCCAGCGAGCGTGGGCCCGCATTCCAGTAAGACCTCGTTGCATTCGCGCTGCGCTAACAGCACCAACACGCTGTCGAGATCTATGCTGTCGCTTGATTGACGCACAATTTCAGTATCGCCGGCAAATTCCTGTACGGTATGGCTGTCCGCTCTGCAGGTGACGATAAGCGTTTTGCCGGGCTGGCTCAGCAACTTGGCATCTTCAGGTGTGCGCAACTGCGTATCAACAATAACCCGCAGCGGCTGGCGCTCGCCCAGCTCGGCGAAGCTGTCGCCCTGCCAGTCAGCGGCGCGCACGGTGAACGAGGGCTGGTCGGCCAGCACTGTGTTCACTCCGGTCAGAATCGCGCAGCTTTGCGCCCGCAGACGCTGTGCATCAGCGCGCGCCGCCGGGCCGGTGATCCACTGACTTTCACCGCTGGCCATCGCGGTGCGCCCATCGACGCTCATCGCCAGTTTACAGGTCACCAGCGGCCTGCCGCTGCGCATGCGATTTATGTAGCCCGGGTTTAGCGTTGCGGCTTCCACCTCCAGTAGGCCGATGCTGACATTAATACCAGCCGCCTGTAGCGTAGCGCTGCCACTGCCGGCTACCAAAGGGTTAGGGTCCTGCATCGCCACAAATACGTCTTTCACTCCGGCGGCGACAAGCGCCTTACTGCAGGGTGCGGTGCGACCATGATGATTGCACGGTTCCAGCGTAACGTATGCAGTCGCGCCCTGCGCCGCTGCACCTGCCTTACGCAGCGCCATTGCTTCTGCATGCGCTGCACCGGCTTTTTCGTGCCACCCCTCTGCGCAAATAACGCCGTCTTTGACCAGCACACAGCCGACCCTCGGATTGGGCATGGTGGTGTACCAGCCGCGCCGGGCGAGCTGAATGGCGCGCGCCATGAACTGCGTTTGCTGAGGGGAGTAGCTCATCTCAATCTATGGCTTGGGCGGCTCACTGGTAAGCTTGTCGATTTCTTCACGAAACTCGTTCAGGTCCTGGAAACTGCGGTAGACGGACGCAAATCGCACATAGGCGACCTGATCAATGCCCTTCAGTTGCTGCATCACCAATTCACCCAAAACACGGGAGCGCACCTCGCGCTCACCCATTGCCTGTAAGCTGTGTTTGATATGGTGCACGGCGGCGTCGATCACCTCGACGCTCACCGGGCGCTTCTCCAGCGCTTTTTGAATACCCGCACGCAGTTTGACTTCGTTGAACGGTTCCGGCACTTCGTTGCTTTTAATGATGCGCGGCATCAGCAGTTCGGCGGTCTCGAACGTTGTAAAACGCTCGGCACAGCCTAAGCACTCGCGGCGGCGACGCACTTGATCACCTTCGGTGACCAGGCGCGAGTCGATAACCCTGGTTTCAGCGGCCGAGCAAAAAGGGCAACGCATAATTCGCGACTAAAGTCGCTTCCACTGTAGGGTGACTGGTAATTGTGGGAGCGACAAATCGGCAGGACAGCCGATTCGCACAGTCACGATCTGCCGGAAGGGTGAGCCACATGAACGTGGCGAGTGGCTCTAGTCGCGCAAGAAGGCGTTTCCGACTAACCATAGGTCAGTCTGTGTACACCGGAAAACGAGCGCATAATTCCTCGACCTGCTCGCGCACGTTAGCTATTTGCTGCTCGCTATCGATCTCAGCAATGATGTCGGCAATCCAGCCGGCAATGGCCTGCATCTCCGGTTCTTTGAAACCGCGCGTGGTGACCGCCGGCGTGCCGATACGCAGGCCGCTGGTGACAAACGGCGAGCGCGGATCATTCGGCACAGCGTTCTTGTTCACAGTAATGTTAGCGCGCCCCAGCGCGGCGTCGGCGTCTTTGCCGGTAATATCTTTTTTGATCAGATCGACCAGCATCAGATGATTTTCGGTGCCGCCGGAAACGATGTCGATATCGCGCTTGATTAATTCCTCTGCCAGCGTTTTTGCATTTTTGACGACCTGCTGCTGGTAGGTTTTGAAGTCATCTTGCATCGCTTCTTTGAATGCCACCGCTTTGGCGGCAATCACATGCATTAACGGCCCGCCCTGACCGCCGGGGAACACGGCCGAGTTAAGTTTCTTCTCAAGCTCTGCATTTTCGCGCGCGAGAATCACGCCGCCACGCGGGCCGCGCAGTGTTTTGTGGGTAGTCGACGTGGTGACATCGGCGATATCGACCGGGTTGGGGTACAGACCGGCTGCGACCAGGCCCGCCACATGCGCCATATCGACCAGGTAATAGGCACCAACGGCATCAGCAATGTCACGGAAACGCTGCCAGTCGATAATTTTTGAGTATGCAGAAAAACCCGCCACAATCATTTTCGGCTTGTGCTCGTGGGCCAACGCTTCTACCTGCGCATAGTCTATCTCGCCCGTTTCTGCATGCAATCCATACTGCACGGCGTTGTACATCTTGCCGGAGAAATTGGGTTTGGCGCCGTGGGTCAAATGGCCGCCGGCATCCAGACTCATACCCAGCACTGTGTCGCCTGCCTGTAGCAAGGCCATATACACTGCGGAGTTCGCCTGCGAACCCGAATGCGGCTGCACGTTTGCATAGTGGGCGCCGAATAATTGTTTGACGCGGTCTATAGCCAGCTGCTCGGCGACGTCGACGAATTCGCAACCGCCGTAGTAGCGCTTGCCGGGATAGCCCTCAGCATATTTGTTGGTTAGTACCGAGCCCTGCGCCTCAAGCACGCGCGGGCTGGCGTAGTTCTCAGAAGCAATCAGCTCGATGTGCTGCTCCTGGCGCCGCTCCTCGTTAAGAATGGCCTGCCAGATTTCGTCGTCGAAACCGGCAATTTTTTGCTGTTTGCTGAACATGAAACGCCCTCACCACCGTGTACAGAAAGGCGCGCATTCTACAGCAATGTGTGCCGCTCGGCAGCACTATGAAGCGTGTTTAATGCAGAGCTTCAGATTATTCTATGATGAGCTTCAGCTGCTTTTATAAAGAGCTTCAGCTGCTTTTTTAAAAAAGCTTCAGCTTCTTGTATAAACAGCTTCAGCTGTCTGCATCAACAGTTTTGCTATTGTCGCGCAGCAGCTGCTCCAGATCATAGGCCTGCTGCGGACGGGCGAAATAGTAGCCCTGCGCGACCTCGCAACCGAGACTTACGAGGTAGTCTGACTGCGCGGCAGTCTCTACGCCCTCGGCGACGATAGTGAGATCAAAACCACGCGCCAGCGCAAAAATCACATTGATGATTTGTTGATCTTCATTGCTGCCGGGTAAGTTATGCACAAAACGCCGATCGATTTTCAGAGTGTCAACCGGCAACTCCTTCAGGTAGTTTAAGGAAGAATAGCCGGTGCCAAAATTGTCGATGGCGATGCGCACACCCAGCTTCTTCAATTTCGCCAGCGTTTGCAGCGTCAGTTCAATATTTGCCATCAACACGCTTTCGGTAAGCTCGAGTTCAACGCAGCGAGCCGGTAAGCCGCTGTCATGCAATGCGGCGGCTAAGCAGGACAGCAGATTTTCGTCCATAAATTGACGCGCGGAAACATTGATCGAAATATGGTCCAGCGCCAGTCCGGCGCTGAGCCACTCAACCATTTGAGTACAGGCGCGGCGAATCGTCCACTCGCCGATGCGTACTATCACGCCCGACTGTTCCGCTACCTGCACAAATTCACCCGGCAACAGCAGCACGCCATCGGCTCTGCTCCAGCGCAGCAGGCACTCAACACCAACCACTTTGTGGCTGCGGTAGCTAAATTGCGGTTGATAATGCAGCTCGAATTCCTGCTCTACTGCGGCGCGATGCAAACTGTTTTGAAATGCCAGCTGTTCGACCGAATGCGCACTCATATTGGATGAATAAAACTGGTAATTTTTTTTGCCGGCCTGCTTGGCGAAGTACATCGCCGTATCACCGTTGCGTAACAGCGTGGATGAATCCTTGCCGTCATCCGGGTACAGCGCGATACCGATGCTGGCGCTGGTAAACACTTCATGGCCTTCGATAAAAAACGGTTCGGTCAGCTGCGCGGCGATCTTGCGCGCTACATTGGAGGCCGCAGCTAGCACTTGTTCCCTGCTGCGCTGGCCGCTTAATATGATGGTGAATTCGTCGCCGCCCATGCGGGCAACAGTGTCGTCGCCACGCACATGTTCACCAAAACGCCCGGCCACCTCGCGCAACAATTGATCGCCGGCGGCGTGGCCGAGCGAATCGTTAATGGCCTTGAAGTGGTCGAGATCGAGAAACAGCAGCGCGGCGGTCTGGTTACCGCGCTCGCAGCGCTGCAACTCATGTTTGAGCCGGTCCTGAAATAAGGTGCGATTCGGCAGCTCGGTCAACGCATCGTAAAACGCCAGGTGGCGGATACGCTGTGCACGGCTTTTGCTTTCGGTAATATCGCGCAGCGTGCAAATAGTAGCCAGAATGTCGTCGTTGCTGGCACGCACTACGGTGGTGGTAGCAAATACGTGAAACATTTCGCCACTGCTGCGCAGCGCCAGTTGCTCTCCCTGCCAATAACCGTTCTGCAGGGCATGCTGCACGTTCTGCTGGTGCACAGCGTCGCCGTCGCCCGTTGGAATTAACAGGCCTGCCGGTTTGCGGCCAAGTAAATGCTGCTCCTCGAAAACGCAGATGCGGCACAAAGCGCTGTTCAGTTGCACGATAGCGCCGTGCGAATCCACAATATAGATGCCGTCGGCGTTGTTTTCGAACACTTTAGCCGCCATGCGCAGGCGCGCGTCCACGTCACTGATATCGCTTGCCTTGCGTGTCGCAAACTCGGCCTGAGTAGCTTGCAGTGACGCCGCTTCAAGCGCGCATGCGCTAACGATTTTACGCGCTGCGCCGCTGCTCGGTAATGAAAAGCTGAACCACATGCTGGCCTGCTGCGCGGCTAAGTCAGCACCACTTACTGCCATTGTCAGCCGCTTTTCGCCGTTGACGATTGCCGTCAGCATCCGCGCCATCTGCTGCACCAACCAGGCATAGCTTGCCTCAACCAGAGCGCTATTCAACGCAGCTAACGATGGTGCGCCGAGCAAATCAAGCGCTGGCTGATTAGCCGCCAAAATATGCGCTGCGCGTGCTAGCGCGTCAGAACTCAGCGCATTCTCAAACGGTTGCTTGTCATCGGTCAGACCGCTCTCACAGAGCGTATACGCGTCGGACAGATCGACTAACCACAGGGGCACGACCGACTGTTCTACCAACTGTTGATAGACGCTCGCTTCGTGCTGCGGCGTTCGCTCTGAGAGATGATGGCTTGGTATGATCAACACGATGTCCGCGCGCTGTATAAATATCACACAGTATAATAGAAGGTCGCCGATTTAATGTTGCGCGATGCCACAGGATTGAGTAACTTGCGGCGGAATTTTGCTTAAAAGAGAATACGGGCAATGGCTCAATACGTATACAGTATGAACCGCGTGGGTAAGATAGTGCCGCCCAAGCGCGAGATCCTGAAGGATATTTCCCTGTCGTTTTATCCTGGTGCCAAAATTGGCGTACTTGGCTTGAACGGCGCCGGCAAATCGACGCTGTTGAGAATTATGGCCGGGCTGGACACTGAAATAGAAGGCGAAGCGCGTCCGCTCGCCGACCTGAAAATTGGCTATCTGCCACAGGAACCGCAGCTGGACAACAGCAAAGACGTGCGCGGCAATGTCGAACAGGGCCTGGCGGAAGCCAAAGACGCTTTGCAGGCACTTGAGGATTTGTACGCCGCCTACGCCGAACCCGACGCCGATTTCGATGCCCTGGCGGCCGAGCAGGCACGGCTGGAAAATATTATTCAGACCAGCGATGCGCATAATATCGAGCATAAACTCGATGTTGCCGCCGATGCCCTGCGTCTGCCGCCGTGGGACGCCGAGGTCGAAAACCTTTCCGGCGGTGAAAAGCGTCGCGTCGCCCTCTGTCGTTTATTGCTGGCGGCACCCGATATGCTGCTGCTGGACGAACCCACCAACCATCTCGATGCTGAAAGTGTGGCCTGGCTGGAGCAGTTTCTGCAGAACTTCCCCGGCACCGTGGTCGCGATCACCCACGATCGCTACTTTCTCGACAACGCCGCCGGTTGGATTCTGGAACTGGACCGCGGCCGCGGCATTCCCTACGAAGGTAATTATTCGGCCTGGCTGGAAACTAAAGAGCAACGGCTGGCGAGCGAGCATAAGCAACAGGCGGCGCACCACAAGGCCATCAAGGCCGAGCTGGAATGGGCCCGTGCGAACCCCAAGGGGCGACAAAGCAAAAGCAAGGCGCGGCTGGCGCGCTTCGACGAGCTCAATTCCAGAGAGTTTCAACAGCGTAACGAAACGCTGGAAATCTATATTCCGCCCGGCCCGAGGTTAGGCGACAAAGTCATCGAATTAAACGGCGTTAGCAAATCACACGGCGACAAGCTGTTGATTAATGATTTGTCGCTGAGCGTGCCAGCCGGCAGCATTGTCGGTGTAATCGGCGGCAACGGCGCCGGCAAGTCCACTTTGTTCAAGATGATTGCCGGCATGGAGCAACCCGACAGCGGCACCATTGAGCTTGGCAGCACGGTCGAGCTGGCTTATGTAGACCAAAGCCGCGACGCGCTCAATGGCGACAATACGGTGTGGGACGAGCTGTCGGACGGCCAGGATGTGCTCCACATCGGCAGCTACGAAATCCCGTCACGTGCCTATGTTGGGCGCTTTAACTTTAAGGGTTCCGACCAACAAAAGTTCGTGAAGGATTTATCCGGCGGGGAACGCAACCGGCTGCACCTGGCCAAGCTATTGAAACAGGGCGCCAATGTTATTTTGCTGGACGAACCCACCAACGACCTTGACGTGGAAACCCTGCGTGCACTGGAAGACGCCATCCTGGCATTCCCCGGCTGCATCATGGTGATCTCGCACGACCGCTGGTTTCTCGACCGCGTAGCAACGCATATTCTCGCCTTCGAGGGCGATAGTCAGGTGGGTTGGCACGAAGGTAATTTTACGAGCTACGAAGAAGACCGCAAGGCGCGACTGGGCGATGACGCCGCGCCGAAGCGGGTGCGCTATCAAAAATTGGCGTAAGGGTGGATACAGTAATGGAGCGTAACCAATGAGTTTTGTGGCAGATACAGCGGTAAAGGCAATCGAAAATGCCTACACGGCTGACGTCGTTGACGGTTGGGATGTGGGCGGCAACGCCAATGGCGGTTATCTGATGACAGTCGCCGCACGGGCAATGGCGGACGCTGCCGAGCGCCCGCATGCGATTTCGTTAACGGCGCATTTCATGTCGCCGGCGGGTCCCGGTCCGATTCGCATCACCCCGACTGTCGTTAAATCCGGCCGCCGCTTCGCCACCGTGCGCGCAACAATAGCATCCCAGCAGAAACCGCTGGTAGAACTGCTCGGCAGTTTCACCGATCTTGAGGCTATCGAAGGGCCGGTACATATCGATGCCGAGCCACCCGACCTGCCGCCACCAGACGAGTGTATTCGTCTGCAGCCCGGTCCAAACGGCTTCGCACCCAATATGTTATCGCACGTCGATTTACGCCTGCATCCTGACGATGCAAAATTTGCCAGCGGTCGGCCCAGCGGACGGCCACTGTTTCGCGGCTGGTTGCGGCTTATTGACGAACCTGTCGATGCTTTCGCTCTGTTGCTGGCGGTCGATGTATTCCCACCCACCGTATTTAACGCCAACCTGCCGATAGCGTGGACGCCAACGCTCGAGCTCACCGCCCATGTACGTGGCCTGCCAGAACCCGGCTGGCTGCGCTGCCAGTTTAGTACCCGTTTTATCACCGGTGGAATGCTGGAGGAAGACGGCGAAGTGTGGGACGAGTCTGGCCGTTTGGTTGCGCAATCACGCCAACTGGCGTTGCTGCCACGCGGCTAAATCACCTTTTTGTAGTAAGCGCACGGCACACTCCACGTTTCTGTTTCAATCGAACGCTTCCAGCGCTTCGCTGACTTTATCTACGCCGATAATTTCCATGCCGGCAATTTTTTGCTTTGGCAAATTAGCGCGTGGCACTATCGCTCGCTGAAAGCCGTGTTTGGCTGCTTCGTTTAGCCGCTCTTGTCCCGACGGCACCGGCCGAATTTCGCCACCCAAACCAACCTCACCGAATACGACCAGATTCTTCGGCAGTACACGGTCGCGAAAGCTGCTGACCAGCGCCAGCAATAACGCCAGGTCGGCGCTGGTTTCCAGTACTTTGACGCCACCGACCACGTTGACAAATACGTCTTGCCCGCCCAGCTGCAAACCGCCGTGACGATGTAAAACTGCCAGCAACAAGGCCAGTCGGTTCGCTTCCATGCCGACCGCAACGCGGCGCGGATTGGCGAGCTGGCTATCGTCTACCAGCGCCTGAATTTCAACCAGCAGCGGTCGGGTACCTTCCCAAACCACCATCACCACACTGCCAGGCGTGGGCTGTTCACCGCGCGATAAAAATATCGCCGACGGGTTGCGCACCTCTTTTAAGCCCTGCTCGCCCATGGCGAATACGCCGAGTTCATTGACCGCACCGAAGCGGTTTTTCTGGCCGCGTAACATGCGAAAGCGGCTGTCATTGCTGGACTCCAGCAAGATGGAGCAATCAATCATATGCTCCAGCACTTTTGGCCCGGCCAGGCTGCCGTCTTTGGTGACATGGCCGACCAGAAATAATACGAAGCCTTTTTTCTTCGCTGCCTGCAGTAAATAGGCAGCGGACTCTCGCACCTGCGCCACGCCGCCGGGAGCGGAGGCTAGCTCCGGCACATAGGTCGCCTGAATGGAATCGACCACCACCACGCGCGGCTGCTGTTGCTCGATCGCCTGCAAAATAGCGCTAATATTGGTTTCGGCCAGCATCTTCAAGTCAGCGGCGGGCAATCCCAGTCGCTGGCCGCGCATGGCGATTTGCTGCAGCGACTCCTCGCCGGTGATATACAGAGCGGAGTGACTCGCCGCCAGCTTACACACGGTTTGCAGTAATAAGGTGCTTTTGCCTGCGCCCGGGTTGCCACCGATCAGAATTGCCGAGCCTGGCACCATACCGCCGCCCAGCACCCGGTCGAACTCCAGCATGCCGGTGCTGATGCGTGCATGTTCGTTGGCGTCGATGTCGCTTAGCAGTTGTACTGGCGAGCGCTCGCCGGCGTAGCCGGCTTTTCTGATAGTGTTCGTAGTTTCACGTCCGCCCAGCGAAATCTCGTTGACGGTATTCCAGGCATTGCAATTTAAACATTGGCCCTGCCATTTCTGGTAATCTTGTCCGCAGTCGGTACAAACGTATGCCTTGCGAGTTTTTGCCATGGTCAGCCCTAAAGGGCACCTCTATAGAAAACGCAATTGTAGCAATAAAACCGTGACAGCCCGTTTCACACCGACGTAGAATCAGGACGATTCACCCCATGCCTTAGCCTCCTATCTTCAGTCATTTATGAGCTCTTCTTTTCTGCCCGAACGCACCGCCTGCTTTTCACCGTCGCTGGCGGCTACCATCGGCTTGGAGGAAGCCGTGCTGCTGCAAAGCCTGCAGGAAGTGCTGTTTCATCACCCCTCAGCGCAGGCCGACGGGCTGGTCTGGATTCATCTCAGCGAACCGACGGTACGGCGTCTGCTGCCGTTCTGGTCGGCGCTGGACGTACAACGAGTGAGCAAAAGCCTGGTAGACAAAGGCCTGCTACTGCTCGATAGCCCACCGTTTACCCAGGTGCTACACCTGCAGTTTGCCCTGAATATGAAGGCGCCGGCGTATGGCAATACGCCACCACGTGCGCAGGTGGCGGGCAGCAGCCATATCGCGCCGCATTGGCAACCCGAAGAGGCGATACTGCAGCAGATTGATCAGCACGGCATTCCACGTGGTTTCGCCCTGCAGCTGCTGCCCGAATTTATCAGCTACTGGACCGCACGCGGCGAGGCGACCTACGCCTGGGGCAATAAATTTTTGCGCCAGGTTATTCGCACCTGGCGCGAACAGGAAGCGATGCAAAACAATACGCTTGACCCCATCGAGCGACGCTGGCAGCCCAGCGAAGACGCACTGGAAATACTGCAGCGTATCGGCATTGCGCCGCAATTTATTGAGGATGCCATTGCTGAGTTTGTTCTTTACTGGCGTGAGCGCGGCGAGGCCACCACCACCTGGAATTCAAAATTTATCGCTCATGTCAAACGCCAGTGGCCGCGCTTTAAATCCAGCTTGCAACACGACAGCGAACCGCAAATAATCCCCGCCAACTGGCAACCCAACAACGACGTATTCGATATACTGCGGCTGGCCAATATAGACCGCGAATTTGCCGAGGGGCTGATTAGGGAGTTCGTGCTGTTTTGGCGCGACACCAAACAGCTGCATGCATCCTGGAATACCAAATTCCTGCAGCATGTGAAGTTTCATTGGGCCAAACAACACCAGCTACCAACACAGCAGGCAGGCAACTATGCGCAGCGGCAACACTCTGATCGAACAGGTCAAACAGCAGCTAAGTCAACCTTCGAGCGGCTCACCGACCGCAGCTGGGCCAGCGGCACCTGAGCGCGCCGAACCGCTCGGCGCCAACGCGGATCAGATCGACGCGATCAACCGCATCTTCGCCGAACTTGAGCTGGCCTATCATAATCAATACCACAAGGCCTTCGCCCACGAAGACAGCGTCACGCTAGCCAAGCAGCTATGGCTGGACGCATTACGCGGCTATTCGCCCGAGATCATGCTCAAAGCCTGCCGCGCGGCGATTGCAGCCTCCGAATATCTGCCCAGCCTGCACAGCATTCAAAAACACTGCCTGGCGCAATTGCAGGTATTGGGCATACCGGACGCCTACAGCGCCTTTCGCGAGGCTTGCATCGCGCCCAGCCCAAAACGAAATTTCGCCTGGTCGCATCCGCTGGTGTATTACGCCGGCGTTGCCAGCGAATGGTTTTTTCTGGCAAATAATGCCGAGGGCAAAACCTTGCCGGTATTTGAGTACCACTACCAGCTGCTGTGCCAGCGTGCTTTGAATGGCGAGCAGTTCAGCGTCGAGGCGCAGCCCGCTTTGGCGGACGAAGTGCAGGGGCCGGAGTTGTCAAAGGAAGAAAGACTGGAAAAGTTGCGCGGGTTGCGGAAACAAAGCGGTCTGTAATTTAGGGCCCGCGTCAAAATAAAATCACAGATTTGCGTGTCGAGGCGCCCGCATGGCAAGACGCGAAAATGCAGGAATATAAGTATATTTCAAGTTTTCGCAACGCAGCCAGGCGGGATGGATCGGCCGGCAAAATGTGATTTAATTTCGACGCGGGCCCTTAGTGTGGCGTCGGCTGCGTTTAAACAGTTCTGTCATTGCGCTACCCTGTGCGCACAGCGCACTCTACGGGTATTGAATGGTACTTATTCCATCTCGGGATAGTCGCCACCGAAAGCCAAATTCTCAAAGCGCGTGTACTGGCCGAAGAAGGCCAGCTTACACATGCCAATCGGGCCGTTACGCTGTTTACCAATGTTAATCTCGGCAACGCCCTTCTCGGGGGTGTCTTCGTTATACACTTCATCGCGATAGATGAACATAATGACATCGGCATCCTGCTCGATGGCACCTGACTCGCGCAAATCCGACATCACAGGGCGCCGGTTAGGACGCTGTTCAACGGCGCGGTTTAACTGCGACAGCGCAATCACCGGGCAGTTAAACTCTTTCGCCAGGCTCTTTAACGAGCGCGAAATTTCCGAAATTTCCGCCGTGCGGCCTTCGCTGCTGCCAGCGATTTGCATCAGCTGCAGATAGTCGATCATCACCATGCCGATTTCACCGTGCTCACGCATCAGACGGCGCGTGCGTGAACGCACCTCGGTGGGGGTTAGTGCCGGCGTATCGTCGATAAACAGCGGTTTGTCTTTCAATTTGCCTACCGCCGCGCTGAGTTTGGTCCAGTCATCGCCCTTCAGGTTGCCAGTACGCACCCGATTTTGATCGATCTTGCCGATCGAAGACAGCATGCGCATGGTCAACGCTTCGGCCGGCATTTCCATACTGAATACCACCACCGGCTTTTTATTGCTGCTGGTGATCACGTTTTCTACCAGATTCATCGCAAAACTGGTTTTGCCCATAGAAGGGCGCGCGGCGACGATGATTAGATCAGAGGGCTGTAAGCCCGAAGTTTTTTCGTCCAGCTTGCTGAAACCGGTGCTGAGACCGGTCAGTGAGCTGTCGGACTGACACAGCTCGTCGAGCCGGTCCAGCGTGGTTTTGAGAATGGGGGTGACCCATTGCGGACCGCCGCCTTTGGTGCGACCTTCGGCGATTTGCAGAATCTGCCGCTCGGCGTCTTCGAGAATATCGCTGCTGCTGCGGCCTTCGGTGAAATAGCCGCTGTCGACGATCGTCGCGGCCGCGCCTATGAGCTGGCGCAGAATGGCGCGCTCACGCACGATTGTCGCATAAGCGCGAATATTGCTGGCGCTGGGAGTGTTATGGGCTATTTCGGCGATGTAGGCTATGCCGCCGACTCGCTGTAACTCTTTCAGGTCGGCCAGTGCGTCGGCTACGGTGTGCAGGTCGAGCGGCTGTTCGTTCTCGACCAGCTTTTCCATCGCCTGGAACATCAGCCGATGTTCGCTGCGGTAGAAATCGACCGCCGTGATGATGTCGGCGACTCGCTCCCAGCTCTCGCCAGACAGCAGCAGCCCACCCAGCACCGACTGCTCCGCCTCAATGGAATGCGGCGGAATTTTTAGCCGGGCAACTTCAGCGTCGTCCAGTGACTGCGGCTGCGAGTCTTCCATCAGTGTGGTGTAACGAATAAAGCGTACATATAGAAGCTCACAATTTGTGCTCTGCAAGGCGCAGTTCGCCGGGAATGTAGGTCACCTTTGCAAGAACTGCAACGCCGCAGAGCGCAAATTGTGTGCTTCCCTTCGGGCGAGCCGCCAAGCGGCCATCCGCTGCGTTGCATTCCCTTGACGTATGCCCAATATGCCTTCGGCAATGCGCCTTACGGCTGACCCCTTGGCGACTCGCTATATGAACGCTTTATTCGTTACACCACACTAATTCACCCACACCGTATAGAGGGCGACGGGCTTACTCGGGGATAACGTGCAACGTGACCGTTTGGGTTATATCGCTGTGTAGCTGAATATCGACTTCGTAGTCGCCCAGCTCCCTGATCGCGCCCTTGGGTAATTTGACTTCGCTTTTGCTCACTTCGGCGCCCGCCTTAGTGATGCAATCAGCAATATCGCGGGTGCCAATGGAGCCAAACAATTTGCCTTCTTCGCCGGCGTTGCTCGGAATGCTGAGATATAAACCGGCAAGCTTGTCGGCACGCGACTGGGCGGCACTCAATTTCTCGGCGGCGGCTTTTTCCAAGTCGGCGCGGCGGGCGTCAAATTTAGCGACATTGTCTTTGGTTGCCGACACAGCCTTGCCACCGGGCAGCAAGAAGTTGCGTCCGAAACCTGATTTTACGCTGACTGTATCGCCCAGGTCGCCTAATTTGCCGACTTTTTCTAACAGGATTACTTCCATTACTTACACCTTCATCTTCAATCTATTTGAGTTTTCCACAACTGCTTATTCAAGTTCCCGCTACGCACTACGCGCGCGAAAATTCCGCCAACTGTCGAACACCGCTGCTACGCACAGCAGCAGTTTAACTGGATTAATTAAAATTAGTGCCACGTAAAACGCCCCCAGCGCGAGACCACTGACTTTCTTGCGGGCCGCCAGTCCGTGCACCAATGCAATGCCGGCAATCAGCAGCGGCACCAGAAAAATCCACGCCCAGATTTGATATTCCGCACTCAGCAAACACAGGCCAGCTAGCACAACCAGCGGTATTACCAGAGTTATCGGCAGGCGCAGCGCATGGAACTCTTGCCGAAATCCGCCCGGATTATACAATAGCGCCTGCCAGTAGCGGCCAATAATTAGACTGAGCACACTAAACAGCGCCACATAGATACCAAACATACCGGCCATTTGCGACAAGCCCAAATGCGGCAACAGGCTGGCTCCAGCGGGGTTATTGCTCGCCAGTTCCTTTTCAAGCTGGGCAAAAATTTGCGTGTACTGGCGCAGAAACTCCTGCATATAATCGGTGAGACCGAACAGCAGCACAGTGGCAAACAGCGCACCGGCAGCCGACGCACATAACAGCGCACTGGACCACGTCGCGAGACTGCGCAGTAGCGCCGCCATCGCAAAGGTACATAGCACAATCATTAGCGGTAGCGGATTCATCAGCCACGCCAATAAAGCTGCCGGCAGCAGACTCCATAAGCAAACCAGGCCACCTTCGTAAATGCCTTTGCGCAGTGTAACCAGCGCGATTGCAGCCGCGCCAACCCAGAAAAATATGGCCGTGCCGGCGCTGGGCACGGCGACTAACAGTGCCCGCGAGCGGCTGCGCATAATGAAGCTGGCTAGACCGCGCATTAACTGGCTAGACCGCACATAAAATGGCTAGACCGCACATAAACTGTTCCGACAGCGCAAATTCCGCTTATTTATGGCCGTCGGTATATTGCAGCAGTGCCAAATAACGCGCGCGTTTGACGGCAGTCGCGAGTTGGCGCTGGTATTTGGCTTTGGTGCCGGTAATACGACTGGGAACAATCTTGCCGCTCTCGCTAACAAATTCCTTGAGAATTTCCAGGTCTTTGTAGTCGACCTCGGTAATACCTTCGGCGGTAAATTTACAATACTTTCTACGACGAAAATAACGAGCCATGCGGCACCTCTACTCTTTATCAGACGCGGCGGGGGTTTGACCCTCGGCAGCGGTTTCTGGTTGATCGGCTGCGGCTGCAGACTCGCGTGCGGCTGTGTCAGCAGCACGCTTGTTTTCGGCTTCCGCACGGGCGGCATTTTTCTGCGCGTACTCTTCGTTGCGCGCTTTGCGTTCGCGGTTTTCACGCTCCTGCTTCATGATGACCGAATCTTCGGTCACCGCTGCCTTGCGTTTGATAACCAGATTACGCAGCACGGCGTCGTTATAGCGGAACGCTGTTCCTAACTCTTCCAGCGCTTCGTTATTGATCTCAACATTCATCATCACATAATGGGCTTTATGCAGTTTGTTGAGTGGATACGCCAGCTGACGCCGGCCCCAGTCTTCAAGACGATGGATCTGACCGCCGTCTTTTTCGATTGTCGTCTTGTAACGCTCAATCATGCTGGGCACTTGTTCGCTCTGGTCAGGGTGGACCAGAAACACTATTTCGTAGTGTCGCATTGCTGCTCCTTACGGGTTTGGCTTCCCGGCGTGCGCGTTTGATTAAACAAACTGAACGCGGTGAAGCAAGGAGTGCGTCGGCCAGACCTTAGCGGCGGCTAACACGGGACGCGCATTTTATGCGAGCGCCATGGCAGATGCAAGGCGTGATCGCGGTTAAGCTGCTGCGGCCGCCCGCTGCCGCACGGCCTCAAACAAACACACCCCGGTCGCAACCGACACATTGAGGCTGGCAACAGAGCCTGGCATGGGGATTCCCGCCAAATAATCGCATTTGTCACGTGTCAGGCGTCTTAGACCGCTGCCCTCCGCGCCCATCACCAGCCCGACCGGGCCGCTAAGGTCGATATCGTAGAGGCTGGCGTCGGCCTCCCCTGCCAGACCCACCAGCCAGATGCCCTGCTGCTGCAAGTCGGCCATCGTCCTCGCCAGATTAGTGACCTTAAATACCGGAATAAACTCAGCCGCGCCGCTGGCGATTTTGCGCACCAATGGCGTGAGATCCGCCGACTTGTCTTTGGGAATAATGACCGCATGCACACCAGCCGCCTCGGCGCTGCGTAGGCAGGCACCAAGGTTGTGCGGGTCGGTGACGCCGTCGAGCAACAATAATAAAGGTGGACCGTCGATTGCTGCTACGAAATCCTCAAGCTGATTTTCGGACATGGCTTGCCGCGGTACACAGTGCGCTACTGCGCCCTGGTGATTGCCATCTACCAGCTTATCCAGCTCCTCGCGCGTCACCCGGCGGAGGTTAACGCCCTCTGCAACCACTCGCTCTGCCAACGCCTGCAAGCGCTGATCATCGCGCTGCTGCAACAGCAGCAACTCCTGCAGCCGTTTTGGTGCCTGGTCGAGCAAGGCGTTGATGGCATGAATGCCGTATATAGTTTCGGTGTTACTCACGGGTACCCCTTCCAGGTGATATTGCCTAATGCAGTCATTCCAAAAGCGGTACAGTGTGAGGCCTGATTCTCATATAGATTGGCCCGAAGGCATAGTGGGCCTATGTTGAGGGGAAACACCAACAGTAGGCTCTTTAGGAGACGACGCACTGTGCCGCTTTTGGGATGACCCGAAGGGCGCTAAGCAGACCGCCCTCTGCTGCGTCGCCTAAAGCGCCTACTTTTGGTGTACTGGTTCGACGTAGGCCCACTATGCCTTCACCAGTGCGTCTTGCAGAGAATGGCCTGCTGAACGCTGCATTAGGCAATATCACCTGGAAGGGGTGCCAGGCGCAGGCCTCGCGGCACTGCACAGCGAGCCTGCGCCATGTTTCGGCTTCAGTGAGGATAATTATTGCGGCAGTACGCCGCAGCCTAATTCGCAAACCGACTGTGGTTATACGTTCTTTGCCGAGCAACGGCTGGGTTATCAGGCACGGCTGGCCTATAACAATAACAAGCTGACTACAACCGATTTGCGCGAGCTGGAGGCATTATTGCAGCGCTTACCACAGCTTATTCCCAGCCAGGCGGCCAGCTTGATTCACGGAGATTTATGGTCTGGTAATGTGATTAGCGATGCAAGCGGCGCACCGGTGTTGATCGACCCGGCGGCGCACTGGGGTTGGGCCGAGGCAGATGTTGCATTGACGCTGTTGTTTGGCGGCTTTGATGCGCCGTTTTATAATGCCTACGAAGACGCGCGCTCTATTCAGCCCGGCTGGCGTGAGCGTGTGCCGCTGTATAATCTTTATCATTTGCTCAATCATTTGAATTTGTTTGGTGCGGCTTACTACGATGATGTTAAAGAAATTATTTATAATTTTGGTTAAACGCGTAATGGCAGTATCAGCGTGCGCACGGCGCACTCTACGGGGGCAATCGTGGAGCAATGCGTACGCTGTTCGCACCGATAATTTGCCCATCGCCGGTCGTTTAACCGGGCGCACACCATGCCAGTAGTCGCAACAATCGACCAGCAAGCACTGCAACACAATCTAGCTTGCGCTAAGCGCCACGCACCGCGCAGCAAGGTGCTGGCAATGGTCAAGGCCAACGCCTATGGTCACGGACTGGTCCAGGTCGCAGCCGCATTGGCGGCAGCCGATGCCCTGGCAACTGCAAGACTGGATGAAGCTGTAGCACTGCGTGCGGCTTATCCGCTGCGGCGCATTATTGTGCTAAGCGAATACTGCAGCAGTGACTTGCTTGACGAATGTGGCCACCACCGTTTCGATCTGGTGCTACATCAAATCGCTGATGTAGAAACAATGTGCCGCGCCCAGCTATCAGCCGCCATTAACATTTGGCTAAAACTGGACACCGGCATGCACCGCTTGGGCCTGCCCTGCGACGATGCGGCCATGGTGCAACAGCTTATTGCCAAACTCGCCGCCAATCGCAATACGCGCGAACTTTTGTTGATGTCTCATTTTGCCAGCGCGGAAGCCGACGCTGAAAATACGCAGGCACAATTGCAGTGTTTTACTAATCTAACGAATACAATGAGCGGCGAGCGCAGTCTGGCGAACTCTGCGGCAATTATAAACTTGCCTGGTAGCCATTTCGACTGGGTGCGCCCCGGCATTATGCTGTATGGCGCATCGCCCTTCGTAGACGATAAAAGCAACAGTAACCTGCAGCCGGTGATGACCCTGACCGCACCGCTGATAGCGGTAAACCACATCAAGGCGGGCGAACGCGTAGGCTACAACGGCCTCTGGCAGGCGCAGCGTGACTCGTGCATTGGCACTATTGGCGTCGGCTACGGCGACGGCTATCCACGCCACGCACCTAACGGCACGCCAGTGCTGTTGAACGGCTGTCGCGCCCCTCTGGTCGGGCGCGTGTCGATGGATATGGTTACGATCGACCTTACCGATCATCCTCGTTATACAGCTGGCGACACGGTGGAGCTGTGGGGTAAGCAGTTACCAGCTAACGAGGTCGCAAGCTGCGCGGGTACGATTGCCTACGATTTATTTACCAGCGTGAGCAAGCGAGTGGATTTTTGCTACACCACTGTGTAAATAGACGCCTTTGCAACATAACGCGAAGCGAATTACGCCGGTTTGGACGTAGGTAAAATATTAATCTTCGTCCAACGCCTCGAACTCCGCTGCCAGAAAGTCAATCAAGGCCCGCACCGAGGGTAGCAAGCCACGCCGCGATGCAAATACAGCGTGAATGGTCTCGGCTTGCGGCGCCCAGTTCGGCACCACATGCAGCAGCTCGCCGCGCGCGAGTTCATCACGCACTATCATGTTCGGTAACTGTACAACGCCTACGCCTGCGACTGCGGCGTGACGCAGCGCGAACATGTCGCGCGTGATATAGCGCGGCTTGTGTTTAACAACAGCCTGCGCGCCGTCGGGACCGAGTAAATCCCAACTGAAGTCATGCTGAGGTTGGCCCAGACCGAGACTGGGCAGCCGGGTCAGGTCGGCAGGCACGTTGATCGCGGGCGATTGCTTGAGCAATACCGGGCCGACCAACAGACATTGACGCCGAACACCGAGCACGCGGATGATCAAATCGCTGTCTTCCAGCGGCAACGGACGCACCCGAATTGCCAGGTCTACCGCTTCGTTGACCAGGTCGACGCGGCGATTGGTGGCTTCCAAATGCAGATTGACGCGCGGGTAGCGAAGCATGAACGCTGCCAGCATCGCGCTGACCCGCATATCCAGTATCGCCACCGGGCAGCTTATGCGCACTGTGCCGCAAGGCTCCGCTCGGGTTAGCTCGATGGACTCTTGCGCTGCACTGGCTTCCACCAGCATGGCCTTGCAATGTGCGTAGTAACTGTCGCCGATGTCGGTGGTTGAAAAATGACGTGTTGAGCGCTGGATCAGGCGTACACCCAGACGTTCTTCCAGCTGGGCAACGCGGCGGCTTAATTTGGATTTCGGTTCGCCGATTGCGCGGCCGGCCGGTGCGAAGCCGCCGTGGTCCACTACCTGGGCGAAGTAGTAGAGATCATTAAGGTCTTGCATGCCGCTCTCTCATCAAACATACAGATCGCCCGCACCATTGGCCAGGACAGTGAGTTCGTAGGGTGCGCCGTGCGCACGCAGCAGCTCATCGTCTGCGCATGCATTTTGTGGTGCGCATGGCGCACCGTACGCTCCTTGCATAATTCAGCGATGTTTGCTTCACGAGGCGGCAGAATTTCTGCGCTGAGGGCTCCCGGCGTTCCACAAACAGAACACTGCGTTGCAGTTTGGCAGTCTACCGAATTGCCTCGCCAGTCTCTATGATTGCAGCATGCACGTACACATGAAAGCAAACGAGGAGGTAAAGCACATGAAAAATATCCTTGGCGTCTATAGCGCACCACAGCAACACTGGGTTGGCGACGGCTTTCCGGTGCGGTCGCTGTTTTCCTACAACAGCCACGGCGAGCACCTCAGCCCCTTCCTGCTGCTCGACTACGCCGGTCCGATGCAGTTCGAGCCAACCGAGCGTCCGCGCGGCGTTGGCGAGCATCCGCACCGTGGTTTCGAAACCGTTACCATCGTTTACGACGGTGAAGTGGCACACCGCGACTCTACCGGCGCTGGCGGCAGCATCGGACCCGGCGACGTGCAGTGGATGACGGCCGCAGCCGGCATTCTCCACGAGGAATTCCATTCACCTGAATTCACCGCCACAGGCGGAACGCTGGAAATGGTGCAGCTGTGGGTCAACCTGCCAGCGCACAGCAAAATGTCGGAACCCAAATACCAGGACATTTTGAATCGCGATATCCCACGCGTTGCGCTGCCAGACGGCGCCGGTAGCGTGCGCGTGATTGCAGGAGAGTTCGACGGGCAGCAGGGACCGGCGCAGACATTTACGCCGCTTGACGTCTGGGACGTGCGCCTGAAGAAGGGTCACCAGGCACACTTCAGCTTTGTCGAAGGTCGCACGCTGGCGATTGTTGTACTGCACGGCAACGTCACCATCAACGGCGAAGAATTGCGCGAAGCACAGTTCGCGCTGTTGGACAGCGCTGACCGCGATGTTGCCATCGAAACTCACAACGACGCCACGGTATTGGTACTCAGTGGTGAGCCGCTCAACGAACCAGTAGTCGGACACGGCCCGTTCGTGATGAACACCGCAGCTGAAATCCACAAGGCAATTGAGGATTTCAGCAGTGGCCAGTTTGGCCAGTTATAAAACCATTCTTGTCTGCCGACGCTGCGTCGGTACTGTGTCGGCAGATAGCCAACCGTTGGTGCGCAAACACCACACACTGCAACTTGAAGGAGAGTACAGATGACCCTATCTAAGGTACGGCTCGACATGAACAAAGCAGCCGTCCTGCTTGTTAACCATCCTTTCGTCACGATGGTGTGCGCATCAACGATAGTCGACCGCGCAGCAGTGAAGTCCCTTACAAAACTACTTGCAGTTGATCTTTGTACGCATACAAGCCAAACACCCCACCGGTGTGAATAAATACGCAGTCACCATCACCAAAACGGCCCGCCTTTAATTCCTGCACCAGGCCGGTAAACGCCTTGCCAGTATACACCGGGTCAAACACGATACCTTCCAGGCGGGCCACTTCATGAATCATTGCGAATACATCGCTGCTTGCCCTGGCGTAACCTGCGCCCACATAGCCATCGATCACGCCAATAGACAACTGCTCCAGGTTAATAGCAATGTCATAATGCTGTTGCCACTCCCGCAAATCGGCTTTGATTTTGTGCATAAAGTACGCTTCGTCGTCGCATACATTAATGCCCCACACCTTCGCGCCCAAGTCAAACAGATAAGTGCCGGCCGTCAAACCTGCCTGGGTGCCGCCGGAACCGGTGGCGCTGACAATATGCTGCGGTGCGATCGCATGGCTTTTAAAATCGCTGGCAAGCTCTTCACAAGCGGCAACGTAGCCCCACACGCCAACACCGTTGCTGGCACCCGTTGGAATAATGAAAGGACTACGGCCCTGGGATTTATAGTCTTGCTTAAGCTGTGCAAAGATTGCGTCCAAATTCGCCTGAAAATCGGCAGCGCTGTGGTAGCTAATCCTTGCGCCCGCCAACTGATCGAGTAACAGATTGCCGTCTGCCGGGGATTGCTCTTCGCCACGTAGTATCAGATGCACGTCAAGACCCAATTGCGCGCCGAGTAAAGCCGTCGCACGACAGTGATTAGACTGCACGCCGCCGCAGGTGAGCAACACATCGCACCCCTCTTGCTGCGCCAGGGCCAGAGTGAATTCCAGCTTTCTAATTTTGTTACCGCCAAGCACTGAACCTGTGAGATCGTCGCGCTTTAGCCAGATGAGGGGAAGGTCGTGCTGCGCGCAAAAGCGCCGCAGCGGATGCAGCGGCGTGGGCGTTTGCGCCAGCGCAAGACGCGGCGGATAGTCGAACGGCCTGTTCATTGCACTGATTTGATGGTGCCTTTTGGCAATATTGCATGCACCGCGGCGCGTTGAAATTTGATCTCAACGTTGTCAGCGACTTTAACTGTAGAGTAATTGTCTTCGATGTTGGTAATTTTACCGAGCATGCCGGAAGTCATCACCACCTCATCGCCTTTCTTCAAAGCCTCTACCATGGACTGATGTTCTTTCTGGCGTTTGCGCTGCGGGCGTATCGCAATAAAGTAAAACAGTACAAACAGACCAATCAAAAACGCAAACTGGAACATGTCGGCACCGGCGGGCGGGCCACCTTCACCAGCGGTTTGTGCCATCGCAGAGGGGATAAAAAAACTCATATAACTTTCCTTTTCAATAGATTAGATTGGGTATTTGATGTGATTTAACTGTGGAATATCCAGACAGGCACTTTAACTCGAAATACTTTTTTACACTACACCAATTCGCCGTCATAGCGCATTATTTGCGGTGCATGGTCTGAAAATGGCTTGTCTGTGTATATACTCGCGCTTTTAATACGCGGCACCAGCCCTGGCGTTACCATCTGGTAGTCAAGCCGCCAGCCCACGTTGTTAGCGCGCGCCTGCCCGCGATTCGACCACCAGGTGTATTGATCGGCTTTTTTATTAACGACACGAAACGAGTCGACCCAGCCGTTGTCGTCGTACATCTTGGTGAGCCAGGCGCGTTCGTCCGGCAAAAAGCCCGAGTTCTTTTGATTGGCCTTCCAGTTTTTTAAGTCAATTTCCTGGTGGCATATATTCCAGTCCGCGCAAATAATTACCTCACGGCCGCTGATAAACAGCGCCAGCATAATGGGTTCCAGGTCGGCCATTAGCTGATATTTCAA
Organism: Pseudomonadales bacterium; assembly: GCA_037969395.1. Lineage (GTDB taxonomy): Bacteria > Pseudomonadota > Gammaproteobacteria > Pseudomonadales > JAUIET01 > JBBKXJ01. The sequence continues at coordinate 974 of JBBKXJ010000108.1, read as the reverse complement.
ATCCTGTCGCTCAGTGCCGCTGGTGCCCGAGGGCATATACAGCGACACAACCGTCGTGTTTGCGTAATCCGCCTGCAGCCAGCGACCTTCGGTGTCTGTCAGCTCAAGGCCCAGCCGGGTGGTAACCTTTTGCGGCTCCAGCTTGCTGTAAAGCGCAGTGCCGCTATAGCCTTTTTTCACGGCATCATTATAAAAGCAGTGATAGCCCTCAGGTTGAAACATTGGATCGGAGAGTTGCTCCAGCTGTGCTTTGGTTTCCTGTATACAAACCACATCCGCGCGCTGCCTGGGTAGCCAATCGAAGAAACCTTTTCTGGCCGCCGCGCGAATGCCGTTGGTGTTAACGGTAATTATCTTCATGTTAAGTCGGTCGTATAAAAAAAGCGGCCATACTAACGTTGCGGTATGGGAATTGGCAAACGCTTGCTACTATAAGAGTGTGAATTATCGACTTAATTTGTAGTGAAATTATTAATCTTTGACTCCGGCGTAGGCGGTTTGAGTATATTCAATGCCGTGCGGGCGCGTTTGCCCGGGCTTACTATTGACTATGTGTCGGACAACGCTGCCTTCCCTTACGGTACGAAAACGGAAGCGGAACTGGTGCAACGTGTGGCACTGGTGCTGCACGCGTTGGAAAAAAAACTGGCACCCGATCTCATCGTCGTCGCCTGCAATACGGCCAGCACGGTGGCTTTACCAAAAATTCGCGACACCTTGCAAGCAGCCGTGGTTGGCGTGGTGCCGGCGATCAAACCCGCCGCCGAGCGCAGCCGCAGTAAAGTAATTGGCTTGCTGGCCACACCGGGGACCGTGGCGCGCGCCTATACGCGGCAATTGATAAACGACTTCGCCGCGCAGTGTGAGGTCATCTCCGTTGGCTCATCAAAGCTGGTCGAACTGGCCGAGGCCAAGCTGTATGGAGAGATCCCTGCGACGCAGCAAATAGCTTCTATTCTCACGCCGTTTAGCGA
>JBBKXJ010000107.1:0-15439 GCA_037969395.1 Pseudomonadales bacterium | reverse complement strand
AGTCAGCTTTTTGCGTCGATTGAGGTGAATAGTGGTTCTATTTGCCGAAATCGACGCGGAAAGATGGCCAAAATATCGCGGCCGCAGTAGATCAGTCTATTCTCGGACAGCCTCCTAGTAACGCAGCAAAGGCAGTTCGGCGAGCAGGCGATCGATATGCCTGGTAAGGTCTGACACATCGAAATCATTCGCCGTCTGGTAGCGTGCCTGTAAGTCAGCGATAACGGCTTCCGTTAAGAGGTAAGCATCGGCTGAGCTGCTGGTGATGAGCTGACTCTGCAGGAGCATTGCCGAGGAGCGCGAGTGAGTGGCCTGTCTCGCTATGCGAACACCAACGCGGTCGGCGACCAGATCGCCGAAGCCAAACTGTTTGCCCTTGCCGACATCGTCCAACTCCTTGTAGATGCCGAGGTACTCGCTCAGTTCGCCACCTACTAGCAGGTATAGCGCGGCAGAAGTAAGAAAGTGTTGTGCCAGATCCTTGCGGCCGCGTAGATACAAGCTGTCACCCTGCTGCATTTGCGCACGCATTGGACCGATGTTCAACAAGTCGAGTACCCGCGGGTCAGCGCCCATGGTGGCAAGCGCTAACAGCGCCGATCGATTTTCGGCGACGGCGTCATTGCTAAGTACGCTTTGCCGTTGCGCCAGAGAGAAAGCGCGCTTCAAGGCGGCATGCAAATTCAATCGTTGCCCCTGCCGTTCCGCAGCCATGTTGGCTAACTCTTGCACATACGGGGCAAGACGATTGGCTTCGCTGGCCAGATTCTGCCCGTCATCAGCGCCATTCGGCGCTGTTGATGTCAATGCATACTGCAGGCGCAGATCGCCCTGCTTGAGTTCAAGTTGGCTAACATGTTTATACGCTGCCAACGCGGCGGCGCAGTCGTTGTCGGCGCGGCATGCGTTCATGGCATGAGGTATGAGTAGCGACACCAGCCAGTCGGGCATGCGTAGCGTGCCAAGCTGCAACTCGGTGAGCTCAATATCCGCGGGCTGTTTGCCAACGCTGAGACGACTGACTACATTCAAATAACGCCGATTAATGCTGATTGGCAGGGCAGCGCTGACGTCAATCCGCGCTACGCCAGGGCTTATTTTTATTTTGGCGTGCGCCTGGTCGGCGAAATCAGTTTGCGTTATCTGCTGCGCAACCAACTGGTTAACCTGCGTCTCCGACAGTTCCAGTAACAGCGTTGACTCGGGCGTGATTTGACCTAACTGCATAAGGTCGATTTCGTTGCTGTAATCTGCGCCATTTGTCTCAGTCATGGGTTGATTTTGCAGCACCAACCAGCCCGCCGCAACGGTGCCCAGCAAAGCCACAATGATAAAGGCACCTAAGATATAAAATAACCCGCTTATCGCACGCATAAATACTCGCCGTAAAATCGCTATCGAGTCAGCCAGGAATTGTAACGGATCACGCTAAACTCTTCAGAACTGTGTGTCTCTCTAGCAGTTTAACTTTGTTGCAGTAAGGCTAATTGCTCGCGCAGTGTAAGGATTTGTTCCGACCAATAGCGAGGGGAGTCGAACCACGGAAAACTAAGCGGGAATGCAGGGTCACTCCAGCGGCGGCCGATCCAGGCGCTAAAATACAGCAAGCGCATGGTTCTATACACTTCAATCAGGCGGGTTTCACGCCAGTCAAAATCATGGAATTCGGCATAGGCTCTCAGCAATATATCTAACTGACGCGCCCTGTCTTCGTCTTCGCCGGACAGCAGCATCCAGATATCCTGAATTGCCGGTGCGCTGCGCGTATCGTCAAAGTCGACCATAAAAATGCGCTCATCGCGCACGATCATATTGCCCAAATGAAAATCGCTATGGGTTCGGATCGTGGTGACATCTTTTAGTTCATCTATTTTTGCCTGCATGCAGGCGAGCAGGTCGTCGGTCAGGCTCGCATAAGACGCGCTCAACTCCGCCGGCACCCAGTTGGCTTTAATAAACTCTACACTTTCGTTGCCGTATTCAGCCAGGGTGATGGCGGGGCGGTGCTCAAATTTTCGAGTTCTGCCCAACGCGTGCAAGCGCCCTAATAAACGCCCGATAACGGCGAGTACCCCTTCACCTTCGAGGTCGGGGGTGCGTCCTCCACAGCGCGGAAACAAGGCGATTGAGAAATCTTCATAGTCGAACAATGTTTCGCCACTAGCTAACAGGATGGGCGCGACCACATCGATCTCGGCTTCTTGCAGCTCGGCAGTAAACTGATGCTCTTCCAGAATTTGCGCACGACTCCAGCGTTCGGGTCTATAGAATTTGGCAATTAACGGCTCGCCACCCTCAATGCCGACTTGATAAACACGGTTTTCATAGCTGTTAAGCGTTAACACGCGCGCGTCGCTGACGACTCCCGTGCTCTCAACGGCATCCAGAATAAACTCGGGTGTGAGTTTGTTGAACGGGTGTTCCGTAGAGAGTTCACTCATGATCAAGGGTACCAACAGGCAATGCCTGATTAAGCAAGGCGACACTTTTTATTTGCGCGTAAACACTCATGCCCTTGTGCAGGCCAAGTTGCAGCGCCGACTTGCGGGTGATGCGAGCTAGCAAATATTGCCCGCTAATGTTCAGGCGCAGTAAAACTCTGCCACTGTGAGTATCTTCGAGTGCGTCGATTCGAGTATGCAGGATATTGAGGATGCTGCTATCGTCTGGCCTGCTGAGCGCGATGCTAACATCACGCGCGGGAATTCTGATGCGCACCAGCTGGTGCAAACGCAGCTGACTTTGGCTGACGTACAGCCGTTGCTCATCACCGCAGAGCAACTCCGTTAGATCAAAGGCGGCGTCATTGGCGACCACGCGGCACTGCAATATGGCAGCTGCATCCTGCTCGTGTGCGAGGCTTTCTTCAATGCGCGAACACAGCTCGATGAGCGGCCCCTGGCTAACAATTTTGCCGGCTTCTAGCAGCATCAAATGATCCGCAATCTGACTGATTTCATCAATATGGTGGCTAATATACAGCATTGGGCAGGCAAGCTGTTGCTGTAGATGGCGGATGGCCTGCAGCAGACTTGCCTTGCCGGCCTTATCCACGCCGCTAAGCGGCTCATCCAGCAGCATCAACCGCGGTGCAGACAGCGCGGCACGCGCCAGCGCTACCCGGCGCGATTCGCCGCCGGACAGCTGCGCCGGGTAGTGCGCCAGCAGCGCAATTAGCCCGAACCATTCAACGGCATCATTTATATCGGGTCCATGTGATGCATAGCGTCGCCGTAACGCGTAACGCAGATTGTCTTCGACATTGAGGTGAGGAAACAGGCGATTGTCCTGAAAAACATAGGCGACCGCACGCTGCTCGGGTGCGACAAAGACTTGCTGGCGCGTGGACTGCCATTGGTGGTCGCCATAGCTAATGGTGCCGACTGCTTGCCGCTCCAGACCGGCGATACAGCGCAAAATGCTGGATTTACCCGCGCCGGACTGGCCGTAAAGCGCGGTAATGCCCTTAGCCGCCAACTCGAAGTCAACGTCGAGTTCGAAGCGGCTGCGCGCCTGCACACGCTGTAGTTTGATGGCAGTGCGTAATGTCATCGCCATAGCCGCGCCCCGCGGTTGCCCCAATAGACTGCGGTTAGCAATAGCAGCGAAAACACCAGCAGGCCGCCGGCTAGTATATGAGCCTGGACGTAATTCATAGTTTCCACATGGTCGTACAGCGCGATCGATACCACCTGGGTTGCGCCAGGAATATTGCCGCCAATCATTAGCACCACGCCAAACTCGCCGACCGTATGTGCAAACGCCAGGCTGGCCGCTGTGATAAAGCTGCGTTTGGTGATGGGCATCACGATGCTAATAAAACGGTCTAGCGGTTTCGCGCCCATCGTTGCGGCTGCCTCGAGTATGTCGCGCGGCAGCTGCTCGAAGCCGGCTTGCAGCGGTTGCACCACGAACGGCAGTGAATAGATAACCGAGCCAATCACCAGGCCGCTAAAACTAAACGCCAGCGGCGTGCCGGTCAGCTGTTGCCAGCCGGTACCCAGCAGCGTGTCGGGCGCGAAGGCTAACAACAGATAAAATCCCAGCACGGTAGGCGGCAGAATCAGCGGCAAGGCAACCAGTGCTTCGATCACGGGCTTGAGCCGCCAATGTGATTGGCTAAGGCGCCAGGCGATCGGTATGCCTATCAGCATCAATATCGCGCTGCTGATAAATGCCAGCTTAAGCGTAATCCAAACGGCGCTGATGTCAGAGGGTGTCATTGGTCTGGCAGCAGATAGCCGCTGTTTTTGATCAACTGCCGTGCCGTGTCGCTGGCGAGAAACTCCACAAAGCGCGTGGCCTGTTTGCCATGCGGTGCATTGTGCAGCACTATTGCCTGCTGGATGATAGCTGTGTGCAGGCTTTGTGGCACCGCCATCACCGCCAGTTGGTCGCTGAGTTTAGCGTACCGCAAGAGAGAGCGGGCGGTAAACGCAGCGCTAACGGTGCGGGCGGCAACATACTGCAGGCTTTGTGCAATATTGTTGGCGCGAATCAGATGACTATCCTGCTCTCGCCACAGCCCCAGCTTCTGCATAGCCTCGCGTGCAGCACGACCGTAAGGCGCACTTGACGGATTGGCGATAGCGATGCGTCGCTGCGCCTGGCGCAGATTTTTGAGAGTGCGCTGCAGATCGTTCGCGACGACATATTTTTTGTCAACCAGTAAAACCAGCTCTCCAACGGCGTAGCTCAGGCGCGTGCCCGGCTGGTCCAGCTGTGCATCGTGTAGCGCCTGCACATGCTCTGTATCGGCTGCCAGAAAAACATCGAAGGGTGCTCCCTGGCGAATTTGAGCGTACAGCACACCGGTAGACGCCGAACTGAGTTTAAGGTCGATTGCACTGCTTTGCTTAAATTCCTGCGCCAGCAACTGCGCGGTAGGCTTGAAGTTGCTGGCAACCGCAACAAGCAAAGTTTCGGCGTTGCAAAAGGAGTGAAATGATAGACAAAGGCCAACCAAAACTGTCCATCGTGGCGTTCGCATATTCGCTAGTGCTCGTTTAAAACAGCAAGCTTAGCATTAACGCCTGGCCCTGGCGCTAACCACGTTCGGTGCGGGCTACACACCAGACGTGTACCTGTGCCACGCCGTTATCTTTTAGTAATTGGGCCAGCTCGGCGACGGTAGCACCTGAGGTTACTACATCATCTAACAACGCGACTGTGTAGGGCACGCTGCTGGGTGTCGTGTTGGTTACTGGGTTTGTTACTGCGTGCTTTGTGCGCACGGCAAACGCGCCACGCACGTTGCGCTGGCGCTCATTGAGATGCAAATCTTTTTGGCTGGAGGTTACTCTACAGCGCACCAGGTAATCATTGACAACCGGCATTCGCAGCTGACTCGCTACCGTTTTGGCCAGCTCAAGACTCTGATTAAAGCCGCGCGAACGCAGCCTTGATCTATGCAGAGGAACCGGCAAAATTGCGGCCGGCAGTGTTTGTGATGTGTATTGTTGCGCAAGGTGGGCTGCGAGCTGCAGTCCAAGTACTCGGCTGTAATTAAGCCTGGCGCGGTATTTAAAGTCGCTAATTAGTTTTGCAATCGGTTCCGCATAGTAAAACGCCCCTATGCAGCGGTCGAAAGCAGGCAGCTGTTGCAGGCAGCGCCCGCAGCGATCGCTACCGGCTACCTCTGGTAAGGGCAGGCTGCAGATGTTGCAGCTGTGGCGTAGCCAGGGTAAATCGGCTTTGCAAGCACCGCAAAAATAATCTTCGCCGACCGTGTCACGGGTCAGGCAAAGCACGCAATGGGGTGGAAATAAACTACGCCCCAGTGAACCCAATACCTTGTAAACCATTTTGCATCCTTGCAGGTTGACAGCGAGCGCCGCCGGGCTATGATTGGCGTGCAGAATGCCATGAAAACTGTCTATTTAATAGCCTATCCTGCCGGAGATTGAACATAATATGAACGCCAGCACGCAACCTCTTATTCGCCACGACTGGTCTTTCGCCGAAGTCAAAGCCCTGTTTGCCCAGCCATTTATCGACTTGCTGTTTCAGGCGCAGACAGTGCACCGGCAATTTTTTGATCCCAACAGCGTGCAGGTCAGTACCTTGCTATCAATCAAAACCGGCGCCTGCCCGGAAGACTGCAAGTACTGCCCGCAGAGTACGCGCTACGATACCGGGCTGGAAGTTGAAAAACTGATGGAGGTTGAGAAAGTGCTTGCAGAGGCGCGCGCCGCCAGGGCCAGCGGCGCTACCCGTTTCTGCATGGGTGCCGCCTGGCGCTCGCCAAAAAATCGGGATATGCCATATGTAGAGGCGATGGTGCAGGGCGTTAAAGAGCTAGGCCTGGAAACCTGTATGACATTAGGTATGCTCACTGGTGAGCAGGCAGATCGACTCGCCGACGCTGGTCTGGATTATTACAACCACAACCTCGACACTTCTCCGGAATTCTACGACTCCGTAATTACCACGCGCAGCTATCAGGACCGGTTGGACACGCTGCAAGCCGTGCGCGCGGCCGGCATGAAAGTGTGCAGCGGCGGCATTTTAGGTATGGGAGAAAACCTGCGTGATCGCATTGGCATGTTGCTGCAATTTGCGACAATGGAACAACATCCCGAGAGTGTACCAATCAATCGCCTGGTGCGGGTTGAAGGCACGCCGCTGGCAACAGAGGACGACGTCGATAATTTCGATTTTATTCGTACGCTGGCGGTTGCGCGTATTTTGATGCCGCAATCACATGTGCGCCTGTCGGCCGGTCGCGAGGATATGAACGACGAGATGCAGGCGTTGGCTTTTTTCGCTGGTGCCAATTCCATCTTCTATGGTGATCGTCTGCTGACCACTGCCAATCCGGAGACTAACGCCGACCTGCGCTTGTTCCAAAGGCTCGGGCTGCATCCGGAAGAGCGGGTGATTGATGATGTTAGTGAAGCAGAAATGCAACCAGCAGCAGTTCCAACCCCACGCTCCGACGCACGTTTCTATGACGCGACGAAGCACGCGTCCTAAGATCCGCGCTAGCCGACGATCACGACTAACGTTGCTGTCACTGGCTATGCACCTCCGTTCAGGAGCGACTTAGGTCGTGAACCATGCACCTTGATGAGCAATTACAGCCAGCGCTGCGGCAACGCCATAAAGAGCATCTTTTTCGCCGCCGCCTGACGCTGGAAGGCCCGCAAGGCGCCGAAATTACAGTCGACGGCAAAGCGTGCCTCAACTTCTGCAGCAACGACTATCTCGGTTTGGCCAATCACCCTGACGTGGTAGCAGCTTTCGTTACCGCCGCACAGCGCTACGGCGTGGGCAGCGGCGCATCGCATCTCGTGTGCGGCCATCATCGCGAACACCACGCGCTGGAACAGGCGCTCGCTGAATTTACCGGTCGGCCGCGTGCGCTGCTGTTTTCCACCGGCTATATGGCCAACATGGCAGTCATCACCAGCCTGCTGGGCAAGGCCGACGCGGTATTCGAAGATAAGCTCAACCATGCCTCTTTGCTCGACGCGGGATTGCTTAGCGGCGCGCGCTTTCAACGCTTTCTGCACAACGATACCGCCAGCCTGACGCGCAAGCTAAGTCGCAGCAACGGCATGCGTAAATTGATAGCAGTGGATGGCGTATTCAGCATGGATGGCGACAGCGCCAGGCTTGCCGAGCTCGCCGTCTGTGCGCAGCAGCACCAGGCGTGGCTAATGGTGGACGACGCCCACGGTTTTGGCTGCGCGGGGGAGGCTGGCCGCGGCAGTGTTGCCGCAGCGCAGTTGACGCAGACAAATGTTCCAATTTATATGGCGACGCTGGGCAAAGCGATTGGCACAGCGGGTGCATTCGTCGCCGGCAGCGAGGCCTTAATCGAAACATTAATTCAATTTGGCCGCTCCTATATTTACACCACGGCCTTGCCACCCGCCATTGCCGCCGCTACGCGAGCGAGTCTGCAAGTGTTGCAACGTGAAGGCTGGCGGCGTCAGCATCTGCAACATTTGATTGCGTCCTTCAAACGCAGCGCCAGAGAGTTGGGCTTACCGTTGATGGCGTCGAACAGCGCTATTCAACCACTGCTAATTGGTTCGGCAAGCAAGGCGTTAGACTTCAGCGCGGCGCTAGGCGAAGCCGGTATTCTGGTCGCCGCGATTCGCCCGCCCACAGTGGCACAGGGTCAGTCGCGGCTGCGCATAACGTTAAGTGCAGCGCATAGCGACGCGCAACTGGACCGGCTGTTAAACGTGCTGGCAGATTTTAAGCTGTGAATATGTTGACCAAAATAGGAACCAAGCCGCAGCTAATGCTGCTGCACGGCTGGGGCTTCGACCGCTCGGTATTTACTTTGTGGCAGGTTGAACTGGAACGTTTTTTCGATGTGAGTTTCACCGACCTGCCAGGCTATGGCGGTGCAGCTCCGTCGTTAGAAGCCTGGTGTGTCGACCTTGCCGCCGAGCTATCGCAGCCGATAGTTTTAGTGGGTTGGTCGCTCGGTGGGCAAGCCGCCGTGCAGTTTGCGCATCGTTATCCTGCCAAGGTCAGCGCGTTAATCAACATCGCCGGTAACGCGAGTTTTGTGCAACGCGACGATTGGCCCAGCGCTATGCCGATGCCAGCATTTAACGAATTTGAGCGCAGCTTTTTCGACAACCCACGGCGCACGCTGCGTCGTTTCGCCAGCCTGGTAGCGCAGGATGCCGGCTCTGCGCGCCAACTGCAAAAATCGTTGGGCGATCCGGCGTCAACGCTCCAGGCTCAACGGCAAGGCCTTCATAATTTGCATCATTGGGACGTGCGCAGCGAACTGCAGCAGCTACCCATGCCGGTGCTGCATCTACTTGGTGAGCGTGACCAGCTAGTGCCCCGCGCGCTGGCGGACAGTTTGCGTACGCTAGTGCCGCATCAGCAAGTGCGCTCCGTAAGCGATGCCGGTCACGCCGTTTTTTGTCACAATGGCGCCGAGCTGGCCGCGCAAATCCACCGATTTGTCGCTGCCGGGGGCACAGCGCAGCCTGCCAAAACTCGCGTCGCCCAATCTTTTAGCAAGGCCGCCCTCAGCTACGATGCCGTCGCCCATTTACAGCGGCAAATGGGCGATTATTTGTTTGCCTCATTGCCCGCTGAAAGTCGTTCAGCAGTACTCGATCTGGGTTGCGGTACCGGCAGCGCTCTGCCGCGCCTGCGACGTCGCTTCTCAAAGGCGGCGTTGGTCGCCGTCGATATTGCGCACGGCATGTTGCAATTTGCGAAGCTGCAACAGTACGCGGTCGACTGCTCCATGCTGTGCGCCGACGCGGAGCATTTGCCGCTCGCTGACCAATCCATCGATTGCATCTACTCCAATCTGGCGGTGCAATGGTGTGATCTAGGCCGAGTGCTGCGCGAATGCCGGCGAGTGCTGAAAGCGGATGGCACGCTGCACATAAGCACGCTGGGACCAGCGACCCTGCAGGAACTGCGAACCGCCTGGAATGAGGCCGACGACTTTGTGCATATTAATCGCTTTACGGCTGTCGACGAGGTGCGTAGCGCGCTGGCGTGCTCAGGCTTGCACGACTGCACTGTGCAGCGCGAATTGATCATGCTGGAATATCCTGATGTGCGCAGTTTGACCAGCGAGCTTAAGGCGCTGGGTGCGCACAATGTGAACAGCGGTGCGCCGCCTGGCTTGACCGGCAAACACCGGGTACGCGCCATGCTCGCCGCCTACGAACAACAGCGCAGTGCCGCTGGTATGTTGCCGGCAAGCTATGAAGCGCTGTATATCAGCGCAAAAAAGACCGATGCCTAAGGCGTTTTTTATCACTGGCACCGACACCGATATTGGCAAAACGCTGGTTGCCTGCAGTGTATTACGCGGGCTACGCACTGCCGGCTATAGCACGGCGGCGGTTAAGCCGGTCGCTGCAGGTTGTGAGCAAACCGCAGAGGGGCTGCGCAATGACGATGCACTGGCATTGCTGCGTGAAGTGACCTGCAAGCTGAGCTATGCGCAAATAAATCCGGTGGCGCTGCAGCCGGCCATTGCGCCGCACATTGCCGCCGAGTATGCAGGTATGGAGTTGACGGCAGCGAACATTGCGCACAGCTGCCGCCAGGTGTTGGCGCTCAAAGCGGATTACACAGTCATCGAAGGCGCGGGCGGCTGGAGCGTGCCGCTTAATGAATCGGAAACGTTAGCCGACGTGGTTGTACAGCTGGGGCTGCCTGTCATTTTGGTTGTTGGCCTGCGGCTCGGCTGTCTCAATCACGCGCTTTTGACCGCCGCCGCTATCGAGCGCAGTGGTGCACAGCTAGTCGCCTGGGTGGGCAACTGTTGCGCGCTGACCACCATGCCCGCCCTGCACGCAAACATCGCAACGCTCAAGCTGCGCCTGGCGGTACCCTGTTTAGGAATTGTTCCCCACCTTGAAAGCGCAACCGAGCGGCTGGCCGAAAATCACCTTGATGTATCTCGTTTAAAGACAATACTCTAACAATATCCGCACGATTGTGCGTGTTCGGCGCAAACTTTAGTCTGCAGTCTCTACCAATAAAATCACCTTAAAATTGAGCAGATACTAAAGTTTGGTGCGTAATACCTTGCGCCGCACCTTTTGAACAGTTGAGGAGAAGCACCATGCAAGACTACAAAGCCCCCCTTCGTGATATCCAGTTCGTGTTGTATGAGCTGCTGGATGTGGAAAAACACTATCAGCAACTTCCCAGCCATAAGGATATGACGCGCGACCTGCTGGACGCGGTAATACAGGAAGCGGCTAAATTTTCCGAAAATGTGCTGTCACCGCTTTACCAAAGCGGTGATGAGGAAGGCTGTACCTTAACGGCCGATGGCGTTAAGACGCCAACCGGCTTCAAGGAAGCTTATCAGCACTATGTGGCAAATGGCTGGCCTGCTATGAGCGCGCCGGTCTCAATGGGTGGTCAGGGGATGCCGCATTCCTTTGGCGGCGTTGTCAACAACGAGCTGACCGGTTCAGCCAACTGGGCCTGGAGCATGTACCCGGGTTTAAGCCATGGCGCGAAAGTTACGATTGAAACGCACGGTAGCCCGGAACAGCAGAATTTATACTTGCCAAAAATGGTCGAAGGCAGCTGGATGGGCACGATGTGCCTGACCGAAGCGCACTGCGGTACCGACCTGGGAATGTTGCGCACCAAAGCGGAACCCAATGTCGATGGCAGCTATAAGATCACAGGCACCAAAATTTTCATTTCGGCCGGCGATCATGATTTAGCTGAAAATATTATCCATATTGTGTTGGCACGACTGCCGGATGCACCCGAGGGCACCAAAGGTATTTCACTATTTATTGTGCCGAAATTTACCCCCAATGCCGATGGCGATGTAGGTGAGCGCAATGCAGTCAACTGTGGCTCCATTGAGCACAAAATGGGAATTAACGGTTCGGCCACCTGCGTGTTGAATTTCGACGGCGCAACCGGCTATCTCATCGGCGAGCCAAATCACGGCCTGGCGGCGATGTTTACGTTTATGAACACCGCGCGGGTCGGCACCGCCATGCAAGGCTTGTGTACCGCCGAGCGCGCCTATCAAGGTGCGCTGGCCTACGCCCGCGAAAGGTTACAAATGCGTTCGCTAAGCGGACCGAAGAATCCTGCTGCTGCTGCCGATCCCATTATTGTGCACCCCAATGTGCGAAGCATGTTACTAACCCAGAAAGCGTATGCTGAAGGCGGGCGCGCTTTTATCTATTGGTTAGGAACCATGATCGACATCGTACATGACGGCGAACCGGAAGCGGCGAAACAGTGCGAAGACTTGCTGTCGTTCCTGACGCCAATCGCCAAGGCCTTTTTGACCGAAACCGGTTTGGAAGCCGCCAGCTACGGCGTGCAAGTGTTCGGCGGGCATGGCTACATCAAAGAGTGGGGTATGGAGCAAATCGCCCGCGATGCGCGCATTGCAACCATTTACGAAGGCACTACCGGCGTGCAGGCTATCGACCTGATCGGCCGAAAAGTACTGGGCAGCGGTGGAGAGCTCTTGAAAAACTACACCAAAATCATCCACCAATTTTGCCAACAGCATGGCGACGTTAGCGACCTCGACGAATTCGTCAAACCTCTCGCTGCTGTTAACAAAGAGCTGGGTGAGATAACCCTGCACATCGGTGGCAAGGCCATGGAAAACGCCGAAGAGGCCGGCGCTGCGTCGGTCGATTATTTAATGTACTGTGGCTACGTGGTGTTAGCGCATATGTGGGCACAAATGGCCGCTGTGGCTACGGCTAAACTGGCGGAGGGCACGACGGAAGATGATTTTTACCGCGCCAAAGTCAGCACTGCCCGGTTTTACTATCAACGCATATTACCGCGCACGTTGTCTCACAAAGCCGCCATTATGGCGGGCGCGGAAAGCTTGATGGACCTGGACGAAGCACATTTCAACTTCTAGGCTAGACGACCAGTCATGCGCGTCGTTAAACTGACGCGCATGATCAAACCAACCACACCGTTATGATTGATACCGAAGAAAACAAACTCTCCGAACAAGACCTTGAGCGAGTGCGCAAGGTCACAACCTCCGGCATTCATTCGGTTGAACGTAAACCGTTCCGGCCGTTTCGACTGATGCTGTTTATTGTGGCAGTAATGACCGCGCTGAGCCTGTTCAGCGTGCTTCTGTCCAAAATCTACGGATAATCCAGCAGTGGTGCGCACGGCGCACGCGCCCGACGATTAATATTAGAACCAGTTCACATATTTATCCCCTGGAACTGTGAACTGGTATCAATTCCCTTCGTAATAACATACCCCATACACCCCCTCAACGATAAACCCGGTACGGCCGTATATCCGGCTAGCGTAACCAAAGATCTACTCTATACTCAAATAAATCAATGGCCTTTCTAGCGCTGCTGGCCCGGAAATACATTAAACAGTACGGAGACAATCTTGCTCATGTTCACTAATAAGATAACGGATAATTCGCTTGCAACGTCAAATGCAGATTCGCGCTTCGCGCCTGTGCAAGATGGGCTGGAAAAGTTCAGCAAGTTGGCGATGGCGGTTAGTATTAGCGCGTTATTGGCGGCTTGTGGCAGTGATGGGGATTCTGGTTCTAGTGTGGTTGCCGAAGGCGACGTAATTCCGAGTATGGCGGTCACCGTTGAGAAGCCTTCTTTGAATGCTGGTGAATCAACCGACATCACAGTGCGTTTTACCGACCAGAATAATGACTTGATAACAACCGCTATCGATGTTTCATTTTCTTCGGCTTGCTTGTCCGAGGACCGTGCGATTGTTGACGGTGAAACTTCCACAAGTGATGGCGCTGCAAGAGTCACGTACACAGCTGCTGGTTGTAATGGTGCAGATGCATTGCGAGTTAGCGCCACGGTTGGTGACACAAATTTGCTGACTAATACCACGATCACTGTTGATGTTGATACAGTTGACGGAATTTCAGCTTCCGAGCCAGAACCTGGCCAATTGGCGTTACAAGGTATCGGTGGTGTGGAAGAGTCCTCTGTGACTTTTACCGTACGAGGTGAAAATGGCGCGCCGGTGAGTGGCCAAGAAGTTACTTTTACGCTTCGTCCTACTACCGGTGGTGTGAGTTTGTCAGATCCAAGTCTTGTGACAAAATCCGATGGCACCGTTAGAGTTAAAGTGTACAGCGGTACGGCAAACACAGTTTTCCGTGTATTGGCAGAACATGTCGAGACTGGCAACAAAACGGAATCGTCCAACATTACCGTATCGACGGGCGTTCCTGTAGCAAGTAAGTTCTCGCTGTCACTAGAGCCTTTTAATCCCGCCGCTGCGAATACTGATGGCGAAGAAGTTGATGTGAGCATAATCGCAAGCGATCAGTACGGTAATCCTGCAGCCGACGGTACGGTAATTAATTTTTGGTCGCCGGAATCGGGGCAGATCGAGCCCAATTGCGTTTTGGACAATGGTCGTTGCTCGGTAAAATGGATTAGTGCAGGGGATCGCGGGGACTACCGCCATTCGATTATTGCGTTTACCGACGGTGCAGAAGACTTTACAGATAATAATGCAAACAATATCTATGAGGGTACAGATACATTCAATATTGCTACGCATGATTTATCTGAGCCATATACCGATGAAAATGAAGATGGCGATTATGACGTCGGTGAATTCTTTGTTGATTACTTTACCGGCGATGGCCACGGAGTTAGTGGCGGTCGCGACAATGGTGATGGCGTTTGGAATGGCCCATGCTTGCAGAGCGTCAATCAAGCTGCACTCTGCGAAGGCGCTGAGCGTATGGTGATCTCGCGAACAGCAGTCATAGTGAATTCCAGTGACTTTTCGAAAATCCTTCAATTGGGTGATTTTGTCTCTCCTATAGACGTAAGCACCACTCGCACGCTGACGGACCTTATCATTTCAGATATAAACGGTTCACTACCTTATGGTAATTCCATGCCGGGTGGTACTAAACTGGATTTCTCAACTACAAACGGCGAGATTCTTAGCGGTGCCAGCTACACAGTGCGAAGCAATGAAACCCGAGGGCACGAATTGGTTTTGGTCATTGAGCCCGATGCCACCTCGGACACCGGTACGCTGACACTGAAAGTTACGCCACCCGGCGGTGCCGAAGAAGTGTACACATGGAGCGTCGACGATTAACGACGGCCTCGCTGGATTTTGGCTTGCGCTTTTAGTAAGGGCGCAAGCCGGTTCAGTTTTAGCACCCTACCAAAACTTCCGAATCGCCCGATAAAAATAGTTCCTCGCCCCTCGCGGCCGAAACTGCATCCTTGAATGTGTATCCGAAAAAGTTTGTCGGTACAGCAAGCCCACCAACTCATCCAGCATCGATAACGACAAACCCCAAATGCGCTGTTGTGTGTAAAAATAACAGGGCAGGGTAATGGCTACGCCGCTTTGCTTCCATTGCATCTTTTCGCGATGCGCACGGTTCGCGAGATAGTCCAGCGGTATCCACAACAGTTCGGCCACCTCATGGTTGGGATCGAACTCCACCTCCTCATGCAGCGCAAACACAAACGGCGTGATAACCATCGGCCGTTTGCCGCTGTGTGGACGCGTTAGAATATCTGACAAGCGGCCAGTAAACTGCAGACTTTGCGGTTTGCTAATCCCGGTTTCTTCTTTGGTTTCTCGTAGCGCTGCAAAAAATGTGCTGCTGTCTTCGCGGTCTTTTTTGCCACCGGGGAAAGACATATGACCCGACCAGGGATCGCCCTCGCGTTCCGAGCGGCGCATCATCAACACCTGAGTGCCTTTATCGGTTGGGCGCAGAATCAGTGCAACGGCAGCGCGAAGCAAGTAGCGCCGCCCCGGCAGCTTGCTCGGCTGGAACTCCTCGATCAATTTTGCTTGCGTATCAAAATTTTGCACAGCGGGCATGGTTCCCTGATAATCCGGTTATTGTATCAACAAAGCCGTTCTGACTTTGCAAACTTTAATTAGTCTTAACAACATTCGCACGCCGAAAAAAGGCACTCAACAATTTGAGTTG
>JBBKXJ010000106.1:0-27552 GCA_037969395.1 Pseudomonadales bacterium | reverse complement strand
AACTGTTTGATCACACCAATGCGCGTTTTCTTTGAAGCCCTGCACGTGCCGGCGAATAGCTGTATTTTGTTTGCCAGTCACGATGCAGCGCTGGCTTGTCCACGTGGTGATATACGCCTGGGCTATTGCGACCACTGCGGGTTTGTAGCCAATACCGCTGTTGATACGCGTTTGACGGAGTACTCGCAGCGATATGAAGAAACGCAGGGGTTCTCGCCAACTTTTAGTCGCTTCCATCAACAACTGGCGCACGATCTCATCGCGCGCTACACATTGCAGCAGAAGACAATTCTTGAAATCGGCTGCGGCAAGGGCGAGTTTCTGCTGCTGCTGTGCGCCGACGGGCGCAACGAGGGTATTGGCTTCGATCCGGCTTATATTCCCGCTCGTAATGCAGCCCGTGATTGTTCTAACGTGAGCTTTGTGCGCGACTTTTACGGCGCAGGCTACGCCAGCTATAACGCTGATTTTATCTGCTGCAAAATGACCCTGGAGCACATCGCCACCACCGCGCAGTTTATAGCTGGCATTAGAAAAGCAGTTGCTAATGACCTCGACACGCAGGTCTTTTTTATGCTGCCGGAAGCGCTGCGCATCCTGCAGGACTGTGCCTTTGAGGATATTTACTACGAACACTGTTCCTACTTCACCCCTCATTCGCTGCGTTATTTGTTTGCCGCGGCCGGGTTTGACGTTGTGCAAACAAGCAACGTTTACGACGGTCAGTATTTGTGCATATACGCGCAGCCGAGTGCGGCTTGCAAAGCCCCCTCCACGCCGTGTGAGCAGCATGAACTGGATCAACTTGACCGCCTTGTTACCGACTTTCCGGGCAAGTTTGCAGACAAGAAAAAACACTGGCAGCGGCTGATCGATCAGTATCACCAAAACGGCGACAAGCTGGTGCTGTGGGGCTCTGGCTCGAAGGCGGTGTCATTTTTAACGACCCTCGAGGTGGGAGAGGCAGTGCACTACGTGGTCGATGTTAATCCCAACCGTCACGGATATTTTATGCCAGGCAGCGGCCAAAAAATTATCGCGCCGGCAGCACTGGTCGCGTACCAGCCCGATGTAGTGCTGGTGATGAATGCGATTTACCGATCCGAAATCGCGCAAGCCCTTGCCGCTATGGGTTTGCACCCACGTATCCTCGCACTGTGAAGACATCATGCATAGTCTGCGATTCGGCGGCCACTCGCCCGGTGCTGCGGATCGATGCAGTGCCGGTGTATTGCAATGTATTGCATACCACGCGCAAGCAGGCGCTGCAAGCCGCCACCGGAGACATCGCACTGCGTTACTGTGAGCATTGCGATCACCTGTTTAACGCTGTTTTTGATGCTGATTTACTGCGCTACACGCCGCAGTATGAGGCCTCGCTACACCATTCGCCGCAGTTTCGTGAGTATGCGGGGGAGCAGGTCGACTATTTGCTGCAGCGCTATCGGCTAAGCGGCAAACGCGTGGTGGAGATCGCGTGCGGCAAAGGCGAGTTTCTGCGCTTGCTGGCTGCAAGCTGTGACGGTGAATTTATTGGCTTCGACCCCAGCTACAAGTCAGCCGGAAAACTGGCGGCCAATGCCTCGGTTATCAGCGACTACTTTGATGCCAGTGTGCATCTGGATCGAGCTGACCTCATCATCTGTCGTCAGGCGCTGGAGCATATCGAGCAACCGACCGCCTTCCTCAAGCGTATTGCCGCCAACTTACCGGGTTCGCGAGTTACCCGGCTGTACTTTGAAGTCCCCAATTCGCTGTTTAGCGTCAGGGATTTGAGCGTTTGGGATTTTATCTATGAACACGTCTCGTATTTTTCTCCGCAGTCGCTGCGGGCCTGTTTCGCAGCCGCCGGTTTTGCGGTCGTTGCCGTGCGGGAAACCTATGGCGGTCAATATCTCTGTATCGAATGTGAGTACCCGCCGGTTGCCGAAGCGGCGCCATGCAAGCACAACGCAGGCCAATATATTCATCGGCTTGGCGCAGCATATACCGACAAGTTAAATTATTGGAACGCTGCACTGCGGCGCGAACCGGCAATGACTGTGGTGTGGGGTGCTGGCTCAAAGGGGATAACGTTTCTAAACCTGATAGCGTCGGCCAGCGAGATAACGCATGTGGTCGACTTGAACCCGCTTAAGCATAATAAATACGTGGCCGGCGGCGGTCAGCGTGTTATCAACGGCGAGCAATTATCGCAGCTTGCAGTGCGGCGCGTGCTGGTGATGAATCCGTTGTATCTACAAGAGATTAAAACCATGCTGGCGAAACTGACGGTGACGGCGGAGGTCGTAGCGGTGCAATCCTGAGTCAGTGGCTGACACATTGTTACGTTGACGTTACACCTGGCGGAAGCTACTGATTTTGTATTAAACGCGGCCTTGAGCGGCATCGAAGAGAGTGAGTGTTTGATTCAGTTACTGCGCTTAAGTCGCTAATAATGCGCAACTTATTTTTTTAATCCTTGCGCGTGCTCTCGGTCTGTTGAGGCTGATCGCGTTGCTAGCGCCGCGCGCGGCCGATTTCACCATGTAACAAAGATGTGACAATGAGGACATTTGTCTGCCCTGGGCCTCACACTTACTTTCCTAATAATTCATTGATATCAGCCACTTGTAAATTTTCGTTAAATTGGAACGCAGGTTGCAGAAGTCTTTGTGTGCGGCGCTGCCTTTTGCTTCAACTGAGGGGACAGTAAGCGGCGCTGGTGCGGTGGCAGTTGCCACGCATTGACACGTCAAATTTGAAACAACAAGGAGTATTAGCATGAACAAGAAAATTCTACTGAGTTCGTCCGCTCTGGCGCTGCTGGTTGCGTCAGGTGTGTACGCTAACCCAATTAACAAGTTCAACATCGAAGGAGGAAATCAATCAAATGTCGTCAATTCGACGGCAACGGCAGAGGCGAATGGCGGTCCTGGAGGTACAGGTGGAACCGGTGACGGAGGTACTGCGGGTAATGCCGATTCAGACCAAGGCGGCGACGCGAATGGCGGTGCCGGCAGTGGCTCCGGTGGTGCCGGTGGCGCTGGCGGTGCGGGTGGCTTCGGTGGCTCCGGCGGGGGCGGTGGTGCTGGTGGTTATGCCGACGGTAGCGGCGGTGCCGGTGGCAGCGGCGGCCACAGTAACGCCGGCACGGGCGGTGATGCCAACGGCGGTTCAGGTGGTGCAGCTTACGGCGGCGCTGCCGGCTCGGCCAGTGCCTGGAGCGAGTCGTTTAACGAAGTGACTGAAGTGATCTCCTACCAAAACATGGAAGCCAGTGTGACCGGTGTGGCAGTCGTGGTTAACGCCGGTAACGGCGGCAACGGCGCAGCCGGCGGCAATGGCGGTGCAGGAAATGGCTATTCGGCTGCCTATGCCGAGGGCGGCGGTGACGGCACTGGCGGTGCAGCGGCTACCGGTGCCAATGGCGGTGATGCGAACGGCGGCTATGCTACCGGTGGTATCGCGGGTGACGGTGGCGACGGCGGCTATGGCGGCAGTTCCGGTAATGCAGACGGCTACGGCGGCGATGCGAGTGGCAACGGTGGTGACGCCGGTGGCAGTGGCGGCAATGCCAGCGGCACAGGCGGCACTGCTGACGGCGGCAATGGCGGTGGCCTTGCAGGCAATGGTGGCGACGGCGGCAATGCCGATGGTAACGGCGGTCCTGCTGATGGCAATGGTGCCCCTGCAAATGGCAACGGCGGACCTGCTAACGGCAACGGCGGCAGTGCCGACGCGGGTGACGGTGGCAATGGCGATGCCGGTGGCTATGCAACCGGCGGTAGTGCCGATGGTGGCAGCGGCGGCGCAGGCGGTTCCGGCGGTAGCGGCGGTTATGGCAGCGGTGGCGAAGGTGGTATCGCGACAGCCGGCGACGGCTCCGGTCACGGCGGCAATGGTGCCGCTGGCGGCAACGGTGGCAATGGCTACGGCGGTCACATCAGCACCGGCAGTGTCGCGGTGCAAGCAGGTGCGGGTAACTTCGTGGGTATTAATTCGCAGAACGCTGCGACTGGTATTGCCAACATCGCGCAAGGTGGTGTTTCTGTTGCTGCACACAGCAATGGAGTCAGCATAAGCAACTAAGGGAAGCGGCTTAGTGGCGGGCGGGTACGTGTACCCGCTCGTTCTACTGCCTCAAGGTGGTCAAATGACGACTGTTATTCGAAAAGGAGGAACACCGATGTACACCATGAACCTGCGCTTGATGTTAGTGTCGATTGTCGTGGGAGGGGTTTTGTTGCTGGCTGGCGATCCCGTTTGGTCCGAGCAAAGCGACGCCTTTACGAGTGTCGATGTGATTGCAGTGGATGAGATGGAGGAAGTACGCGGCCGCGACCGCGATACCGTCGTAGTATTGCAAAACAATCAAACTCAAAGTGCCAGTATCTCAGACACGTCGTTCGACGTTGGCGGCGACATCAAAAACGGTTCGATACAGTTTGATACAGGCGCATTGGAAAATTTCAATGGCATAGGCTTGTTCAACAATGTCTCCGGCAATGGCAACGCTATCGATGCGGCCATAGGGGTCAACATCTATTTGCAGTAAACTTAAACCTAGGCAAGCTTGTATACGCTTGCAGAATTTGAAAACTGTGGGTCACAAGACCAAACCTAAGGGTTGGTTGGCATTGGCTCACAAAGGAGCACGAAACTATGGAATTGGTTCGCGTCGTCACTGCCGTACTGTCCCTGTTGGTCGCATTATTGGCGACGACAAGCCAGGCAGGATCATTACAACTACAGGGTGCCGATGGCCGATTCTCGGTGCCAATCAAGAGTCTGAAGGAAAAACGTTGGGATGCGGTAGTGCGGCAGCAATATGATTTCAGCTGCGGCTCGGCGGCATTGGCGACGCTACTCACGTATCACTACGACAGACCCATCGCCGAGGACACAGTGTTCACGGCGATGTTTCGCATTGGTGACCAGCAGCGTATCCAGCAGCACGGATTCTCGTTGCTCGATATGAAAACCTATCTTGACAGCCTCGGCTTACAGTCGGACGGCTTTCGCTTCACGCTGGAGCAATTCACCCAGATCGGCGTGCCCGGTATCACCTTGATCAACACCAAAGGTTATAAACACTTCGTCGTCGTTAAGGGCATAGAGGGTGACAATGTATTGATTGGTGATCCCGCGGCGGGCACGACGGTGGTTTCCAGAGAGCGCTTTGAAAAACTGTGGAATGGTGCTGTGCTGGCGGCGCGGGCCGATGTTGCGACCGCACGCAAACATTTCAACGCGCGTCGCGATTGGGCGGTGCGGCCGAAATCACCCGTTGGGCAAGGGGTCGATCGCAGCGGTGTCGGCATGTCTACGTTAAGCCTGCCCGGGCGCAATGAAATTGGACGTTGAGCAGACCCAAGTAGATTTTAGGGAATCGCGACAGGGAATATTATGAAGACGAAATTGGGCAAACAAAAACGCGCTGTGAGGGATGTCTGCAACGTGGCGATGACAGTGTTGCTATTGCAGCTTGCTACGGCTTCCGCCGATTCTTTGGTGCCCGGTGCCTGGGTGCAACGTGCTGCCGGGCAACACGCGGCCGCTGTCGACAAGCAGGCAGATGACCAGTTCAGTAGCCTTGAGGTCATCGGCCTGGAAGAGCTGGGAGATATGCGCGGTGGGCTTAGGGTTGGCGGTTTAAACATCGACGTCGGTGCGGTCGTGCGCAGCATTGTCGACGGTAAGCTTGCATTAGAGTCGCATATCAGCTTCGCCACTGCCAATGAGATCGCCGCCGCTATCGGTGTAACAGGAGGAACTGCCGGCAATGCCGCAACCCCCACAGGCGACTACGTTACTATTCAATCGTCTAACGGCGCGGAAAATCCAACGTCGAACCCGGCAAGCTTTGTGATTAATGATGCCAAAGGCTTCACTCAGGTCATGCATGACGTTACCCGGGACCGCGTGGTTTCCGCCATCGTCAATCAGGCCGATGGGCGCGCTATTCGCCAGGAGATTGACGTCAACATCACCGTGTCAAATTTCAGAGAACTGCAACGGGCAACGGCCATTCAAAGCGCATCGCAGGCGCTGGCGCGGTCAGCACTGTCTAGGCCAGTTCGCTAATAATTACCCGTCTGGAAACTCGCTTCAGCATGCCATTCGCGATAAAACGGCAGGATCTCCGATTTGCACAGCCGTAGGCTGCCCGAAGGGCCAGGCACACGGACGTGGCGAGTGAGTGAAGTCGCTCC
Organism: Pseudomonadales bacterium; assembly: GCA_037969395.1. Classification (GTDB taxonomy): domain Bacteria; phylum Pseudomonadota; class Gammaproteobacteria; order Pseudomonadales; family JAUIET01; genus JBBKXJ01. Next base: position 21,358 of record JBBKXJ010000106.1, on the reverse strand, counting down.
CACAGGTCGGGCATGTCATTGTAGGAGCGACTTTAGTCGCGCAAGATGCGCAACGAAATCTCGTCTCTGAACGGGCACTAACTCGGCCTTCTTCTGGCAGAGAACAGCGTTAAAAGCTAAAATGAGTAGGGCAGCCTCAGCGTCACGCGTGTATCGGGGGCATCAGCAGTCACGCCAAACTCAAGATTGACGTTGACGCTAACTTTACTGCTCGTCTGCAGTGCAAATCCCAGTAAAAAAGAACCCACCTTCAGATCTGCAGACACGATATCCACACCGTTGATCACAACTTCGGACTTCTGGATGAAATCCTGTTTGTAGCCCAGCGTAAACGATGCACGCTCGTTTATAGCATAAGCCATGCCGAAGTTGACGCGAACGGTATCACCCGGTGAGAAATTACCGACGCGTTGGTCGGCAAAGGTTTTGTCGACACTCTCTCGCAGCGCGAACAGATAACCGACGTTAGCAAAAAACATGCCTGGGTCGGATGGGTAAAGCACAGTTAGGCTTGGCTCTACCGCCTCAAAGCCCGAGCCGGTTGCCAATTCCGTTTCGTTACCCTCGACATTGCGTTTGACCTCGAAGGGCCCCTCGCCGGTATCTGCTTTGTAGCGCAAATTGCCCACCAGATACGGCCAGCCGTTCTGGCCGCTGTTGAGTTGATAATGCAGGGCGACTTCGACATCGCCAATACCCTTACCTTGCAGGCTGCTCTCTATGGTCAAGGCCTGATCCTCCGCCGGTTCCACCTGGGGAACAGTCGACGTGAGATTATCGTCGCGTGACATATAGGGTAGTTTGAGTTCCAGCTCTAACCGGTTGGTAATGCCATAGCGGCCGGTTAGGCTGGCGGAAGTAATGTCGCGGTCGGCGTCTTCAAGTTTCAACACGCCAAACAGTATGAATGTGTCGAGCGCCGAGCCTTGAAAGGTTGCCTGGTTGACCTACGAATTAGAGTATTCGAATAGCGGCTCCAAAATCAGCGAACCCCTGGGCGTCAACACGCCGCCCAGCTCGGCGATTGCCTGCACCTCGGGTGCCTTTTCCTGCGATTTTGCTGACGACGCCTGACCTACTTTTTGCGGCGCGGCGGGGTTGGTCTGAGCTTGTTGCTGTTGAGCTTGAGCCGCGGATTGTGCTGGCTGTCTTCCTTGCGGTGCTGCCCCGGCAGGTGTAGGCGTAGCTCCTGCTGGACCAACCTGGCGCTGTGGCTGTGCGGTTTGCTGTTGCGTCTGGCCTGATTGCGCTGGCGCTGCGGGTACAGTGGCGGAGGTTTTCGGCACCGGTGCCGCCCTGGCTGTAACAAGTGGAATACCGACTATTTTGTTTTGCGGCTGCTGCGATTGGGATGCAGTCGCCGGCGGTGTGCCTTGTCTCTCCAGCAGCAGCGGCTCAATGTCGAGTTCGCCGAGCGCGCTACTCGCTTCATCGGCCTGATCGCGCGAAGCAAATGGCCCGATGCGCACACGATAGCGCGTTTTGCCACCTGCTGTTGTGTAATTTTCGCGCTGATAAAAGCCGAAATTCGCTTTCTTTAGCTGCTCTATGATTGCATCGGCGCCGGCAACTTTGCGGTAGATTCCCACCTGCAGCATATAGTATGTGCGGCGTGCATCCTCAGTGGGCGTTCGCGGATTAATCTGCGCCTGCTGTGCGGAGCAAATTGGCGCAAACAGCAGGGCGAGTATAAAACTAATGCTGTACAGCGCGCTATTTCGACGTCCACTCATGTGCTACTGCTCCCTGTTAATGCGCGGTGACTTCGTATTTTTCCATTAGCCTGTACATAGTAGTGCGGGTAATGCCCAGTTGCCGCGCCGCCGCCGATACATTGTTGCTGGTGCATTTCAGACTCAATGCAATGGCTTGCTTGTCGGCCGCCTGTCTGGCTTGCTCAAGACTCATGTTGCCAATTAGCGACGGTGATGGCGATGATGTAAAGCCCAGCTCTACGGCGCTGATCCACGGCTGCTCGTGCATAATTACCGCACGATGCACCCGATTAACCAGTTCGCGCACATTGCCAGGCCAGGCGTAGTTCTGCATACACGCAATCGCGCACGCGCTAAAACCCTGCACCTGACCGCGGCGTTCTATCGCGAACTTCTGCAGATAATGATTTGCCAGCAATTCGATATCCTGCTGACGCTCGCGCAGCGGTGGCAGAGTCACTGCCAGCACATTCAAACGGTAGAAAAGGTCTTCTCGAAAGCGACCCTGTTCGACTTCACGTGCTAAATCGAGGTGGGTCGCGGTTATGACATGAGTATCAATCGCAATCGATCGCGTGGCGCCGACGCGCTCAATGGTTTTTTCCTGCAGAAAGCGCAGCAGATTGACCTGCAGCTCCAGCGGCAAGTCGCCAATTTCGTCGAGGAAAATGGTGCCGCCCTGGGCGGCCTCGATACGGCCAATGCCGCGCTGCAGGGCACCGGTGAAAGCACCCTTTTCGTGACCAAACAGCTCGGACTGGATTAGATTGGACGGTAAGGCACCGCAATTCACCGCAATAAAAGCTGCGTTACCTCGATTGGAATTGCGGTGTATGGCTAACGCGGCAAGCTCTTTGCCGGTGCCGCTTTCGCCAGAAATGAGCACCGGCACTTTGTGTGCGGCGGTGATTTTTCGCAGCTCCTTGCGCACTCTGCACATCGCCGGACTCGTTCCTAGCATGTCCTGGGCGGTTTCGATTTCCGGTTTGTAAGCAATACTGTCGGTGTCCGTCATTGGATACCTCTCCGTGTACTGTTGCGGCCTGAATCTAGGTCTTTAAATAGTTGCTGTTGGTGCGCGTAAAAGTCATTTTTCCGACGCGACCGTCAGTTTTCCAACGTTTTTAAAGCCTCGCGTAGTGTAAGCCGTCGTTTCGATTTGTAAATTAAGATGTTATTTTCCCACTACATTTGCCGTTGACCGTTAATTGCACAATGTAAAATGAGGAAAGATCTCGCAGCGATCAATGTGGGATTATTGTTACCCGTTAAATTGGTCTAAGCTTTCATAAATACAACGCACTAACCATAACCGTTATAAAAAACCAACTCGCATGGACCTGGCAACGAAGATGAATCCTGTTTTCAACCGGCTGGTTGATTTTTTCGCGCTGCCCGCGAGGCAAACGACACAGGCCCAATATAAGCAGGCGTGTGTGATTACGAAGCTAGTGCTGGTGCTGTGCTTGATGGATGCGGTAGGTTATTTTGTGATCCTGGCAGGCTATACAGATCAGCTGCACGCGCGCACGCTACCATTGTTACTGATCTCACTGCACATGCTGGTCAACCTCGTTTCTCTGTACGCGGTACGCATGGGTAGCCAGCTCGTATGGGTCGCTCAGGGCGCGATGCTGTGTTTGTATATAGGCTGCTTTGTTGCTATCTACGCAACGGGTGGGCCGATCGAATCGCCGGTTGTGCAATTGCTGATCATTCTTCCCGGATTCGCGTTTTCCATGCTCGATCGCAATTCGGCCATCCGCTGGACGTTCGTTATCTGGAGCACGCAGTATCTTTTCTACTTTTTGTTTGCCATCGGCTATCAATTTCCAGAGCTAAGCATGGGCTCCGGCATCTACCTTGGCCGCTTTGTTAGCTGGACGACGTGTTACCTCGGCTTCGTTTTATTTTTGCAGGTGTATGACTCGCATATCAACGAAAGCAGGCGCGACCAGCAGCGTCTACAGTATTTAGCCAACCACGACAAGCTGACCCGGCTGGCGAATAGGGCATTATTTGACGAGCGTCTGAATGCTGCGATCAAGCACTGTGACCGCCACGGCGGCGCAATGGCTTTGATGTATGTAGATCTGGATAAATTCAAGCCGGTTAACGACCGCTACGGCCACAGCGTTGGCGACGAAGTGCTGCAACGCATCGCCGAGCGGCTGCTGCGAACCACCAGGCCGCAAGATACTATCGCACGCGTGGGCGGAGACGAGTTTGCCGTCATTATCGAACACGTTGACACGATGGACGTGATTCCACAGATCGCTGACGCGGTGCTGGCCCGGGTCAATGCGCCTGTATCGACCAGCGCCGGCACCATCGGCGTGACAGGTAGTTTAGGCATCAGCCTGTATCCACACGATTCGGAAAACGCCGAACAGCTTAAACGGCAGGCGGATATTGCTATGTATAGCGCGAAACGTTCCAACATCGCATGGAAAATCTACCAGCCCGGGGAATCGCTGGGCTAGTCCATATCGCGCAAAAACAGCTTTTAGTTGTCTAAATCGCGCAAACACAACGACTAATCGCACAAAGACAACTTCTAGTAGGGTAGAATTACGCCGCGAATTTTCCCGTCAAAGTTGTGGCATGCCCTCTTCGAACACACTGATTGAACTGCATGATATAAGCTGCGAGCGTGCTGACCGCATTCTGTTCGACGCGCTCAGTTTTGCCATTGAGCCGGGCCAGCTGCTGGAAGTCAGCGGCCCTAACGGCAGCGGTAAGTCGACGCTATTGCGGGTGGTGTGTGGGTTGGCGCAGGCGTATTCCGGGTCAATTCGCTGGCGCGGCAGAGATCTACGAGAATGCTGGCATCAGTTTCAACACGATTGCCTGTTTATCGGTCATGCCGCCGGCATTAAGCGAAACCTGACCGCATGGGAAAACCTGCGCTGGAGCAGTGCGTTGAAGGGCGCTTTTTCCACCCAGTTGGCCGAGCTGGCCTTTGAGCAACTCGCACTGCAGGGTTACGAACACCAGCCGTGTTATACCTTGTCTGCGGGGCAGCAACGTCGCGTTGCGCTGGCGCGACTGTATACTGTAGCCGCGCGACTGTGGGTGCTTGACGAGCCGTTTACCGCGCTCGATAAAACCGGCATAGATAAGCTGCAAAAATTATTTCAGCAACATCTGGAAGCCGGCGGGGCGATTCTTGTTGCCACCCACCAAAAAATCAGCGGCGTGGCGCATGTTCGCCATTTGCAGTTGGCGTCGAATGAGGGAAGCTCTGATGCGTCATGACCGATGCGCGACTAGAACCATGACTAGCCTGCACTATGCTAAATAGCGCCTTCGCAACCATGCTGCAGCGCGAGCTGCTGCTGTCAGTACGTAAACTGTCAGACAGTCTGCACCCACTGTGGTTTTTTATTCTCGTGGTCGCGTTGTTCCCCCTCAGCCTGGGGCCAGACAGCGACCAACTGCGGGTATTGGCACCGGGCCTGATCTGGGTGATCGCTCTGCTGGCCCTGATGCTGTCAGTCGACGGCCTGTTTCGCAGCGATTTTATTGACGGCAGCCTCGAGCAGCTGCTGCTGGGCGTGCAGCCGCTGTATTTTTTAACGCTGGCGAAGCTGCTGGCTCACTGCGTGGTTACCGGCGTGCCATTAATCATAGTGTCGCCACTGTTGGCGCTGTTCTTCGGTTTGCCGGCTGAAGCCTTGCCCGAGCTAATTCTCAGCCTGTTGCTAGGCGTGCCGACACTAATTTTTATAGGCGCTATTGGCGCAGCGCTGACGGTAGGCTTTCAGCGCGGTGGCCTGTTGCTGTCGTTATTGATTATGCCGATGTACCTTCCGGTACTGATTTTTGGTGCCAGCGCTGTACAAGTGGCAACGGCCGGCTTCGCCGTCACCGGTCAGTTATCAATACTGGCGGGCTTGCTGTGTCTTGCCTTCGGTTTAGCGCCGCTGGCAGTGAGCGCCGCGTTGCGGCTGCATTTTTATTATTGAAGACTTGTCTCCTGTATAATTTATGTTAGAGCTCATTTTAAATCCTTACCCGCATTTCTTGCGTATTTAGCTAACTATTTATGTGGTCATTCTTCCATAAGCTCGGCTCGCCACGCTGGTTTTATAAAATCAGCGGGCAACTCCTGCCTGTGTTTATTGTCTCAGCTCTGGGCTTGTTAATTTGGGGCTCTGTGTGGGGCCTGGCTTACGCGCCGGAGGACTTCCGCCAAGGCAACAGCTATCGCATTATCTTCATCCATGTGCCGGCTGCCTTTGTCGCTCTCGCCGGGTACTATGTGATGGCTACCGCTGGAGCCATCAGTTTAATATGGAAGATGAAACTGGCAGACATCGTAATGCAGGCGGCAGCTCCCATTGGCGCTGCAATGACCTTCATCGCATTGTTTACCGGTGCCGTATGGGGTAAGCCTACGTGGGGTACCTGGTGGGTGTGGGACGCACGCATCACGTCCATGCTGGTGTTGTTCTTTTTGTACATTGGCGTTATCGCTTTGCGACAGGCCTTTGAAAGCGCCGAGCAGGCCGGCAAAGCCTGCGCGGTACTGTGTTTGGTGGGTACTGTGAATATTCCCATCATCTACAAGTCGGTTGACTGGTGGTACAGTTTGCACCAGCCTGCGACGATTAAGATAATCGGCGAAACGTCTATGCATGACGATATGTGGTGGCCATTGCTGGTGATGATTTTCGCTTTTTATCTGCTGTATGGCAGCGCGTTGTTGCTCAACACACGTCTCGGCGTGCTGCAGCGAGAACAAAAAACTCGCTGGGTTCGAGATTTGCTTGGTTAATCGTTGCTAAGTTAACTATTGCTGAGGTAGCCAATGTATTTCGATAGTTTCGCAGCATTGTTACGTATGGACGGCCACGGTTTTTATGTGTGGCTTGCTTACGCCGTGGCGTTGTGCGTTATTATTGGCCTGTTGCTGATTCCCGTGCTGCAAAAAAAACGCTTTGTGCGCGCCTTTAATCAAACTACAAAGCGGCAGCGGCCTGCCGCACCCGCCAAACATGAATTGGACACCACAAATTGATGCACCCGGTTAGAAAACAGCGTTTACAAATTGTGTTTTTTATCATGCTGGCAACCGCGCTGGCGGTCGGCTTTCTGATGTATGCGCTGCGCGACAACATCAACTTATTCTTTCCACCCAGCGAAGTAATAGAGGGCAAAGCACCCCTCGATAAAACCATTCGGGTGGGCGGCATGGTGCTGCCCGGCAGCATTCAGCGGTCTGGCGGCAGCCTGGACATTAGCTTTGTCGTCACCGACTATGCCGAACAGGTTAAGGTGGAGTACACCGGCATTCTGCCAGACTTGTTTGACGAGGGGCAAGGCGTGGTTGCAACCGGGAAATTGCTGTCTAACGGCGTGTTTGAGGCTAGCGAAATACTCGCCAAACACGACGAAAATTATATGCCACCGGAAGTTGCCGAGACGCTCAAAAAAGTGCCAGGGAAAGATGACGCATGATTCCTGAAGCGGCGCATTTTTGTCTGATTCTCGCCTTTGGCTTAGCCGTGCTGCTAGCCACGCTACCATTTTACGGTGCCGTGCGTGGCAACGACGTACTGATGCGCAGCGCGCGTAGCCTCGCGATGGGGCAGTGGGTGTTTGTGCTACTGGCATTTATTGGCCTCGCGTATGCCTTTATGACCGATGATTTCTCGGTGTCGCTGGTTGCCAACCATTCCAATTCAAAATTGCCCATTTATTTCAAATTCTCTGCAGTTTGGGGCCAGCACGAAGGGTCGTTAGTGCTATGGACGCTGGTACTAGCCTGCTGGACTCTGGCAGTGGCAATATTCAGCCGCAGCATGCCAGACGATGTGGTGGCTCGCGTGCTGTCTGTCATGGGCATGATTAGCGTCGGTTTTCTGGCCTTTTCGCTGTTTACATCAAACCCCTTCGAGCGCAGCTTCCCCAACATTCCACTTGAGGGCAGCGATCTTAACCCGCTGTTGCAAGACATTGGCCTGATCATACATCCACCGGTTTTGTATGTTGGCTATGTCGGCTTCTCGGTGGCTTTCGCATTTGCTATAGCTGCGCTTAGTGCGGGGCGGCTGGACGCAGCCTGGGCGCGCTGGTCGCGGCCATGGACTAACATCGCGTGGGCTTTTCTAACGGTCGGCATTGGCCTTGGCAGCTGGTGGGCTTATTACGAGCTGGGTTGGGGCGGCTGGTGGTTTTGGGATCCAGTGGAAAATGCGTCATTTATGCCGTGGTTAGTCGGCACGGCATTGATTCACTCGCTGGCTGTGACTGAAAAACGCGGCGTGTTCAAAAGCTGGACCGTGTTGCTGGCAATCTTCGCCTTTTCTCTGAGCCTGCTGGGTACTTTTTTGGTGCGCTCCGGCGTGCTCACGTCCGTTCATTCGTTTGCCAGTGACCCTACCCGCGGGTTGTTCGTGCTGTGTTTCCTCGGCATCGTGGTCGGCGGCTCACTCACCTTATACGCGTTGCGCGTGCCAACCGTGCAGTCGCGCGCCGGGTTTGGCTACCTTTCACGTGAGCTTTTCCTACTGTGCAACAATGTGGTGTTCTTGCTGGCATTGCTGACGGTCTTACTCGGCACCCTTTTCCCGCTGGTGATGGATGCGTTAGGGCAGGGCAAGTATTCCGTCGGCCCGCCTTATTTTAACGCGCTGTTTGTGCCCATGATGGCACTGTTACTGGCGTTGATGGGTCTGGGGCCTGCGTCACGGTGGAAGAGTACCACCCCGCGTGATTTGTTTAAGCCGTTGGCAGCGGCCGCTATCGCCAGCATCGTATTGGGCATCGTTCTACCTTTTCTCTATGTGGGCCAGCTAAGTATCGCCACGGTGTTGACCGTTATGCTGGCGGCATGGGTGGTACTGACCTCGCTGCTGCAGCTGCGCAATATCATTACTGCCAATCAAACCCGCGCAGTGCAATGGCGGCGTTTACGACTCGCTCATATTGGTATGTTGTTGGCCCACGTCGGCATGGCTGTCACCGTGCTGGGCGTGTGCCTGACCTCGCAGTTTAGTGAAGAGAAAGATATGCGTGTGGCGCCCGGCGATGTTGTGACGTTGGGTTCGGTGGATGTGCGTTTTAACGGCCACTCCAACAAACAGGGCCCCAATTATATCGCCCAATACGGTGATTTTACCCTGCTAAAAGACGGTAAGGAATTCGCCACATTGAAGCCGGAGAAACGCCAGTATCTGGTGCAGAAAAACGTTATGACCGAAGCCGCGATTGACCCGGGCCTGTGGCGCGACATCTACATTGCCCTTGGCGAGCAGTTGGATGACGGTGCCTGGGCCGTGCGCCTGCATTACAAGCCCTTCGTCCGCTGGATGTGGCTGGGCGCATTAATGATGGCCCTGGGCGGCGTGGTTGCGGTAGCCGACCCGCGCTACCGGGTGCGACGGGTACGCGCACCTGCTCCTGCCACCGCGACGCCGCCCGAAGCGCTGCAAGCGAGTTAGATTATGGGGCAGCGTTTAAAACTGTTTATACCACTACTGGTTTTCGCGCTACTGGCCGTGCTGTTATTTTTTTCCCTGCAGGGCGATCCGCAATACAAGCCCTCGGCCTTGCTGGGCAGTGCCATGCCGGCATTTAAACTACCCACCCTCGCCAACCCGGAAGTGCTGGTGGATGAAACAGCAATAGCGCCCGAGGTAAGCCTGCTCAATGTATGGGCCAGTTGGTGTGTTTCGTGCCGCATTGAACATCCGCAGCTAACCCGCATTAGTGAAGAGTACGGCATTCCAGTCTATGGGATTAACTACAAGGACAAGTACGCAGACGCGATGCAGTGGTTAGAGCGGTTTGGCAACCCCTACCGCACAAATTTTGCTGATGAAGATGGCCGCCTGGGTATGGACCTTGGTCTCGCCGGCGCTCCGGAAACTTTCGTGCTTGATGCCCAACGTGTCATTCGCTATAAACACGTAGGTGTGATCGATATGAAAGTATGGCAGGAGAAATTATTACCCGTGATTGAACAGCTAAAATCGACGACGGCGCAGGCTAACTGATGCGAATTTTGTTGACAATGATGCTGGTCTGCCTGTGTGTCTATAGTAAGGCAAGCGCGGCGGCGGAAGACATTCATACCTTCGCGACGGAGAAGCAACAGCAGCGCTTTCAATACTTCACTAAAAACCTGCGCTGCCCGATGTGCGACAACCAAAACCTGGAAGGCTCCAATTCAGCGATCTCCGCCGACTTGCGCGATGTGTTGGCGAGCATGATCAATGACGGCAAAACCGACCAGCAGATTAACGAATTTATGCGTACCCGCTACGGCGATTATATTTTCTACGACCCGCCGATGAACCGCAACACACTATGGTTGTGGTTAGTACCACTACTATTGGCCGTTGTCGCCGTGCTGGTACTGGTGCGGCTGGTGCGAAAAAAAGGCGAACCGGCAGACGCCAGCGTCAGTACTGAAGATCGTGCACGAGCACGACGCTTGCTCGACCAAGAAACAGAACAAGAAACAGAATAGGCTGCATTATTGTGACATTTTGGCTTATTGCTGCGGGTTTATGTGTGTTGGCGAGTGCGTTTGTCGTGCTGCCGTTGTTGCAGCGCCGCGTGTTGCACGACCGCACCGTGTTGCAGCCGGCACCATCTCAGAACGAAACTAACAAGCGCGTGGTGCGCGAGCAGTTGCAGGATCTGGAGACTGATTTTGCTGGCGGTAAAATCGACGCCCAACAGCTGCAGCGGCTGCAAGATGAACTGTACGCAACCGTGCTTGGCGACACGGCGCCGCTCGAACATAACAACGCGGACACTGCTGCCAAATCAGCCAGGCCATCCAGGCTCACGCCGCTGCTGTTGGTGGTGGGTTTAAGTGTTGTCACTCTACTGCTTTATCAGTCACTCGGTTACCTGCAGGACGTGCATATTTTTCGCGCGCTGCAGCAAACGCAGGGGCCATCGTCCGAGCAGCTGACTGAGCTCATGCCAGCTTTGCAGCAGCGTTTGCAGCAGCGACCCGATAACTCCGGCTATCGCTACCTGCTGGCGCAAGCGCAAATGCAGTCCGAGCGGTTTGCCGCAGCGGCCGACAGCTACAAATTTCTGGTTGATGAATTCGACGGCGACGCACAATTGTGGGCTTACTATGCGCAGGCGCTTTATCTTGCCGCTGACCGGAGCATGTCGCCCGCGACGCAGCAAGCACTGCAGCGTGCGCTGAAAATTGATTCGCAGCAGTCGACCGCGCTGGGCCTGCAGGGCATGAGTGCTTTCGAGCAAGGGGACTACGCTACCGCGGTTAAAGCATGGAGCGGGCTGCTGACTGGCTTGCCACCGGATTCCGCGCAGGCAAGCACTATAAATGCTGCATTGCAGCGTGCCCGTTCATTAGCTCCCAAGGGTAGCTTGCAAGCAGCAGGCAGCGTTGAAAAAGGGGCCAGCGATGCGTCGCTTAAAGTCAGCGTAACGGCCGATATTGATACGCAATTACCGGCTGATACCATTGTTTTCATCTACGCGCGCGCGGCGCAGGGGCCGAAAATGCCGCTGGCTATCAAGCGCTTGAGATTAGGCGACCTGCCAGCAAGCGTGGAGCTGGACGATAGCACAGCCATGTCTCCGGCAATGCGTTTATCAACTCAGGATACAGTGCAGGTCGTCGCCCGCATCTCTATGTCGGGTCAGGCCGCTGCGCAAAGCGGTGACTGGGAGGTTAGCTCCAGGCCGCTAAAAACAAATACTCAAACTGACGAAATCACGCTGGTTATTCGCGAGCAACTCAAGTAGCGAGGGAAGAGTTCGGCGACAGCTTTTTCCTACACGAAAACCAGCCAGAAGCGCTACGCCCGGAGAATACTGAAGCCTAGAATGTGTTCGCATATCACCGAGACTGGCTCGGCGTTATCCAGGAGCACACGTAAATGGGTCTTACCAATAAAGCTATTCGTTTTTCACAAGCAGTCGGGCTGGCCACACTAATCGCCAGCTACCCGAGCGCGAGCGCCCACGCAGGCAGTAAAATCTTCAAAACGACAGACAGCCACGGCAATGTTACTTTTACCGACGTGCCCCTTCTGCTTGAATCACGGCAACTTGAACCACGGCTAAAGTCAGGTTTGGAATGTCCGGCCAAACTGACGCTGGGGCAACAAAATAATCCGCTGCGCGAGAAGTTTTTTGAACCGGGAAAAGCCTCTGAATATCAGCGTTGCTTACACAAGCCTGATTGAAATCCACTCTTTGTATTAAGCTTCATCAAGGGTAGTGTACTAACGCTGCTGCTGTTTTGTACAAGAGAACAACGGCAGCGCAATTTTGCATTTCTTCGCTAGAGTTCACCAGCCAAACCCGCTAAACTGCAATGCCTTCAATGGCAGTAAAACGATCTGTTGCAACAGCCATAATTATCAAATAGTTACAAATCGTTTTTGAAGGTGTTATGCGTCTTAAGTCAATAAAACTGGCGGGCTTTAAATCGTTCGTCGATCCAACGACTGTCCATTTTCCCAGCAATTTATGCGGTATCGTCGGCCCGAACGGCTGCGGCAAGTCGAATATTATCGACGCTGTGCGGTGGGTAATGGGCGAAAGTTCGGCTAAAAATTTGCGCGGCGAATCCATGGCCGACGTTATTTTTAACGGTTCAAGTGCGCGCAAGCCTGTAACGCAGGCCTCCATCGACCTGGTGTTCGATAATAACGACACCATGCTGACCGGTGAGATGGCCAAATATAACGAGATTTCTATTCGCCGCAAACTGATTCGCGACGGTACGTCGTTCTATTACCTGAACGGCACAAAATGCCGACGTCGCGACATTACCGATATTTTTCTCGGCACCGGGCTTGGCCCGCGCAGCTACGCCATCATCGAGCAGGGTATGATTTCTCGTCTGATCGATGCCAAGCCCGAAGAGTTGCGGGTTTACGTCGAGGAGGCAGCGGGCATATCGAAGTACAAGGAACGCCGTCGCGAAACCGAAAATCGTATGCGGCGTACGCTGGAAAACCTCGAACGTCTGACTGATATCCGCGACGAGCTTGGCCGCCAATTGCAAACGCTAAAGCGGCAGTCAGAGTCGGCCGTAAAATACAAGCAGTTCAAGCAGAAAGAGCGCCAGGCTAAAGCCGAGTTGCAGGCCATGCAGTGGCGGGCGCTGGACACCGAAGTGAACGCTAAGGAAAGCGTGATCGGCGAGCGCCAGAATGCGTTGGAAGCGTGTATCGCCAGGCAGCACGCCACTAACACCAGTATCGAGAAAGCACGCGTCCAGCAAACCGAACATTCCGCGCTGTTCAGCACGGTGCAGGGTCGTTTTTACAGTGTCGGCGCCGACATTGCGCGGCTGGAGCAAACGCTGCAACATCAACAGGATCGGCGCCAACAGCTGAGAGATGATCTACAGCAGACCGAGGGCAGTAGCCGGGAAATAGACAGTCATCTGGGTGATGATCAGAGCAAACTGCAGAGCTGGGAAGCCGAGCTGGCCACAGCTGAGCCACAAACGGCACAGCTGCAGCAGGCAGAACAACACACTGCCGCCGCATTACAGGCAGCAGAAAGTGAAATGCAGGATTGGCAAACGCAATGGGATGAGTTTAACGGCAATGCAGCGCAGGCGTCGCAGGCTGCAGAGGTTCAGCAGTCACGTATCGCGCATATTGAGCAGTCGCAGGAAACGTTGCAACAGCGTATTGCGCGGCTGGAGCAGGAAAAGATCAAACTGGCTGACGGCCCGCAAGCAAGTGATCTGAGCACGCTGAGTAATCAACTCGCGGCGCTGGAGCTGCAAAGTCAACAGCTGGAAAGCAGCAAACAGGAGCTGAGCCGTCAGCTTGAACAGCAGCGCAGCGAGCAGCAACAGTCAAGAGACGGGTTGGACAAAGTCCGTTCCGAGCTGCAAAGCAAGCGCGGTCGACAAGCATCGCTGGAAGCGTTGCAACAGGCGGCACTGGGCCAAAACGACAAGGCAACGCAGCGCTGGCTACAGGGTCATAGCCTGGAGAACGCCGCGCGCCTGGGCGAGCAGCTGCAGGTTGACGCCGGTTGGGAAGTCGCCGTAGAAACTGTATTGGGTAACTACCTGCAAGCGCTACACGTTGAGGATCTCGACGCTCTGGCACCTGATTTGGCCGCGCTGGATGCCGGCACGGTGACGTTAGTGACGGGTGCCAGTGCTGCTGGCGACGCAGCCCTTGCGGCAACAAGTTTACTGTCACGGGTCAGTGCGCCGGTAGATCTGCGTGGCGTGCTGCACGGCATCAAAGTAGCCGAAGATTTGAATGCGGCGCTCGGCATGCGCGCCAGTTTGCAGGCCGATGAATCGGTGATCACGCCGGAGGGCATCTGGCTGGGCGCCAACTGGCTGCGGGTCGCGCGCGACAACGATGCGCAGGCAGGCATTTTGCAGCGGCAAGCCGAGCTACAGGAATTGAGCGACCAGCTAGCCAACCGGGAGAGCGCCGAGTCTGAACTGCAGCAGCAGCTGCAACAGGCGCGTGACGCCGTCACGCAACTGGAGCAACAGTTGAACTCGCAACAAAGCGAGTTAGCCGCGGGGGCGAAGCAGCACGGCGTCATCAGCGCGCAAATTTCTGCCAAGCGCGTGCGGCTGGAGGAATTTGCGCTGCGTAAGGAGCGGGCGACGCAGGAGTTGAGTGAGAACCAGGACCAGTTCCAGCACGAGTCCGACAAACTAACCGAGGCACGTGACAGCCTGCAGCTGGCGCTAGAGGAAATGGAAGCCAACGATGCACAGCGTTCACTGCTGCTGCAGCGCCGCGACGCCGCCCGCGTGCAGTTGGACGCCGCTCACGAGCAGGCACGCGCGCAAAAAGATGCGCATCACCAACACGTCATGCACTGCCAGTCGCTGCGCACCCAGGCCGATGCCATGCGTCAGGCCTTGCAGCGAATGCAGACACAGGCGGCACAGTTGCTCGACCGTACGCAGTCGCTGAGTCTGGCCCTGAGTGAGACCGAAGCACCGATACAAGCCGCTAACGAAGAGCTGGAAACCCAGCTGGCGGCGCGCCTGCAAGTCGAAACCGAGCTGGACGCAGCGCGCCGACAGCTTGAGGAAATCGACAGCGAGCTGCGCGACTGTGAAAAACAGCGCACTGCGGGCGAGCAGGAGGCTGAGCAAATTCGCAATGGCCTGCAACAGCTGCGACTTGACGGGCAAACACTGCGAGTTAAGCGGCAGGGCCTTGAGGAACAGTTACAGGCCGGCCAGTTCGCTGTGCAGCAGGTACTGCAGGATTTAGCCGAAGAGGCCAATATTGAAGATTGGGAACAGCGGCTGCAAAAGCTGGCGAACCGCATTCAACGTCTCGGCGCAATCAACCTGGCCGCCATTGAAGAATACGACGTGCAGGCCGAACGCAAGACCTATCTCGATGCGCAAAATGATGAGTTAGTCGAGGCGCTGGCGACACTGGAAAATGCCATCCGTAAGATCGATAAAGAAACCCGTTCACGCTTCAAGGAAACCTTCGATTCGATGAATGAGGGGCTAGGTGAGTTATTTCCGCGCGTGTTTGGCGGCGGCAATGCCTACCTGGAAATGACCGGCGACGATTTGCTTGACACAGGTGTTACCATTATGGCGCGCCCGCCGGGTAAGCGTAACAGCACCATTCATTTGCTGTCAGGCGGCGAAAAGGCGTTGACCGCTATCGCTCTGGTGTTCGCGATTTTTCGCCTCAACCCGGCACCGTTTTGTATGCTGGACGAGGTCGATGCGCCGCTGGACGATGCCAACGTTGGCCGCTACGCCAATATGGTCAAGGAAATGTCGGAGCACATTCAGTTCATTTATATTACCCACAATAAAATTTCTATGGAGGTGGCGCACCAGCTCATGGGTGTGACAATGATAGAAGCGGGCGCATCGCGCCTCGTTACTGTGGATGTTGATGAGGCAGTGCAGCTAGCAGCTGTGTAATAATTACTGTTGTATTGGGTGTGTTGCTTTAGCATAGATAATGAGCAAACGACTTGAGAGCCTTCAACGCAAAATTTCTGCACCGCCGCCGTGGGATAGACGACAGCGGGGCATGCAGCTTGGCAGCGAGGCAAAACTTATGTTTCAAGAGAGTACGAGGTAAATAGGATTGGGAATCCGCGAGTGGATGATTGTAATTGGCATACTGTTGCTGTTGGCAGTGTTGCTTGACGGCCTGCGACGTATGCGTCGCGAGCGGCATGATGAGCTTAGTGTTGCCGAGAAAATGAATGGCGGTGCGAAGCGTGAAGACGACGACTTTGCGCTGGACGATGTCGATTCGCCCGCGAAAGCAACCATGTCGAAACACAAAGAGCGCATCGAACCGTCGGTGAATGATGCCGATGCGACCGACTACTTCGACCAGCCTGTTGAGCAAGAGGCTGGGCAAGCGGTGAGCCAGGGTGAGGGCGGTGATAATGCCCGGCCAAAGCTGCAGGCGAAGCAACAGCCGCAGAAGAGCGCTGTCGACTCCAGGCCTGCTGCCAAGTCAAAATCCAGACCCGAGCCTGCATCCCCGCCGCAGCATAAGCAAAAAACGGCCGCTAAGCTAAAGCCAGAGGCTGCAGCGCAAAAGCCGGCGGTTGAGCAGGCCAGCGGCGACGAGAAGCCCGTTAAGGAAATTGTCATCGTCAATGCACGAGCGACCAGCGAGCTTGGTTTTAATGGGGCCGACCTGCTGCAAATACTGCTTGCCTGCGATATGCGCTTCGGCAAGCACAAAATTTTTCATCGCCACGAACATAAAAACGGCACTGGCGCTATCCAGTTCAGTATGGCAAATGCAGTTGAACCCGGTGTTTTTGATCTAAATAATATTGAAGAATTTCACACCTCAGGCGTGACATTTTTTCTGTCTTTGCCTGGTCCTGAAGACCCTATCAAGGCATTCGATTATATGGTCGAAACCGCCAACTGCCTGGCCAACAATCTTGGTGGCGAGCTGCGCGATGCCGACAAGTGCTCGATGACCGCACAAACGCTGGAACACCACCGACAGCGCGTGCAGGAATTTGAGCGGCTGCAGCTGGCACACCCGGACTAGCAACCTACTGTTAACACTCGACCTATCTAACGGCGCCCGGCCATGCCCACCGTTGAACAACAGATCGATGCGTTGCGGGTGCAAATCAACGCCCACAACCATCGCTACCATGTGCTGGACGACCCGAGCGTTCCCGACGCTGAGTACGACCGCCTGTTGCGTGAGCTGCGCGCGCTGGAAGAAGCCAATCCCGGGTTTGTCACCTCCGACTCGCCTACCCAGCGGGTAGGCAGTACGCCATCAAGTGCGTTCCGCCAAATACAGCACGAAATGCCGATGCTGTCGTTGGACAATGCGTTTACCGACGCCGATCTGCTGGCGTTTGACGAGCGCATCAAGAAGCGACTTAAGATAGAGGAAGACGTTGCCTACGTGTGCGAACCCAAGCTTGACGGCATTGCCGTTAGTCTCCTGTATATTGATGGCCGTCTTAGTCGTGCTGCAACGCGCGGCGACGGCACGACCGGAGAAGATATCACCGCCAACGTGCGTACGATAAAAAGCGTGCCACTCAAGTTGAACGGCGATAATACTCCTGCAAGGCTGGAAGTAAGGGGCGAAATATATCTGTCAAAAAAAGGCTTCGATCAGCTCAACGATCAGGCCCGCGCGCGCGATGAGAAAGCTTTTGTAAACCCGCGCAACGCTGCTGCCGGCAGCCTGCGGCAATTGGACTCGCGTATTACCGCAGCACGGCCATTGGCGATTTACTGCTACGGTGTTGGCGTTAGCGAAGGCTTCGTCAGCGCGGCTACCCACAGCGACACACTGCAACAGCTAAAAAAGCTGGGGCTGCGTGTCAATCCCAATATTAGCGTCGCTAAAAATATCGAAGCTTGTCAGCAGTATTATCGCGAAACACTGCAGCGGCGCGCGGCGCTGGATTACGAAATAGACGGCACAGTGTATAAAGTCGACCGCTTGGATTGGCAGGCCAAACTGGGTTTTGTATCGCGTGCGCCACGTTGGGCGCTGGCGCACAAGTTCCCGGCCCAGGAAGAATTAACGCGCTTGTTGGCGGTAGAGTTTCAGGTAGGCCGCACCGGTGCCATCACGCCGGTTGCGCGGCTTGAACCGGTGTTCGTCGGCGGCGTGACGGTTAGCAACGCCACCTTGCATAATATGGATGAGATTGAGCGTCTGGATGTGCGCGTTGGCGATACCGTTATTGTGCGTCGTGCCGGCGATGTCATTCCACAAATCGTGCAAGTCGTAAAAGACGCTCGCCCCAAAGGTGCAAAGAAAATACGCGTGCCGAAAAAGTGCCCGGTCTGCCATTCGGCGGTAGAGCGCAATGCCGACGAAGCAGCGTATCGCTGCATTGGCGGCCTGGTGTGCGCAGCCCAGCGCAAACGCGCGATCCAGCATTTTGCATCACGCAAGGCGATGGATATAGACGGTCTGGGTGACAAGCTGGTGGAGCAGCTGGTCGACGCCGGGCTCATCAAAACGGTCGCTGATTTATTCGCGCTAACCCACGAGACACTAAGCGGCCTGGAAAGAATGGGCAGCAAATCTGCCGACAATCTATTGGCGGCGCTGGAGAAAAGCAAAGCCACGAGCCTGCCGCGCTTTTTGTACAGCCTCGGCATCCGTGAAGTGGGCGAGACTACCGCCCGCAGTGTGGCGCAACACTTTGGCAACCTTGAAGAAATTGTTAGCGCTACCGAGGAAGACCTGCACGCTGTCGATGATGTTGGGCCAATCGTCGCTATGCGTATTGCGCACTTTTTTCAATCCGGGGAAAACCAAAAAGTGGTTGCCGAGTTGCAGGCCGCCGGTGTGCACTGGCCGGCACTGGAGCGCAGCGCGCCGACGTCGCCGCTGGCAGGCAAAACTTTCGTCCTCACTGGTGCTCTGCAAACCCTGACGCGTGAAGATGCCAAGGCGCGCTTGCTGGAGCAGGGCGCAAAGGTCGCCGGCAGCGTGTCGAAGAAAACAGACTACGTTGTTGCCGGCGATAAAGCCGGATCAAAACTGGCGAAGGCGAGCGAACTTAACATTCCGCTGCTGTCTGAACAGGAGCTAATTGATTTGTTGCAGTAGGTAGTACCAGGCAACCTCAAAGCCATAAAATCGCGCTTTCTTCATATTTTGGTACACTACCTATATGCCAGATATTGAAAGTTACAGCAAAGAGCGTGAACGCCTGCAGAAAGCAAGCCTGCGACCTACGCAGCAACGGCTGGCGCTGGTGCGTTTATTGTTCGCTGGCGGCAACCGCCACGTCACGCCGGAGCAGTTGTATGAGGAGACGAAACAGGCAGGCATTCGGGTTTCGCTGGCGACAATCTACAATACGTTGAATCACCTCATCGCGGTCGGCATGTTACGGCAGGTGACCTTGACGCATGGCAAGACGTTTTTCGATACCAATACCAGTCAGCACCATCATTTTTTTGATGAGGCATCGCAGCAACTTGTCGACCTGCCCGCATCGGCTTTGCGGCTTGAGTATCTGCCGCAGGCACCACAAGGAAAAACGATTACCAGCGTCGACATCGTGGTGCGTATTCGCTAGCTGCCTGACTGTCAGGCACAGTGGCTACCTCGCGACAAATGTTCTGCTGACTATACGCTTTGCATTTTCCGGAAAGTATCGCTGGTATAGTTCGCACCGAACGTATCATCGATTTCCAGCGTCTCGTCCCGTCCCAGGGTATACAGTAGATAATCCACACCGGGCGCTGCGTAGCAAAGTACCAAGTCGCTCAGCATGTTGTAAGCGCCCTTGGTTTTTTTGTCGGCAGTGTTGAGCTGAGCGTAGCTGGTGGCGGCAAACGGAGAGCAATCGATAACGCTGCCACGATGATTAACGTAACTTTTGCCGGCGATAACTTGGCAACCGGCGGACCAGTTGGCATTGCCGACACCTGACCAATGAATATTGATGGTGTGATTTGGTTCGCTGTCGAGTCCCGTTTCCACATCAGTTCGTGTCAGCGCGTTGTCATTATCTCTGTCACGTAATACCAGCACGCCATGTTGGTAAGGTCGAAGCGCCTTATAGATTTTATTGTCGTCACTCACTTTGTGCCAGCTAAAGCGATACTTGTGCTGCCCTTCTACCAGAAAAGCTTCATCGGCCCGGCCTGCCATGCTGGCGCTGGGATCGGTGGAGCCCCAAAACTTGAATACCTGGCCATTGACCAGCAATATAAAAATATCGTTGCTTTGACGTCGCTGTTCAACCTTTTCTTCGCCAGCTCGTATGCCGATTAAATGAATGTCGTCGGCTGTGAAACTCCAGTCTTCCAGCTTGCGCGTATCGGTTGTGCCTGTGTACTCGTCTACCTTGCGTACTACCATAGGGCGATTTACGCGGTAGGCCGCCTTTGCCTTATGCAGCAAATCCATCCACCGCAAATACTCCTCAGAGGGGTTGTCCGACTGAGCCCATTGGCACCTTTCGCCAGTTTTTAGCCAGCGCCGCATATGTTCAAGCGTGCGGCTGCCAACAAAACCGTCCGGTACTATGTCGGGTATCCCGTCAACAGTGCGCAGGTATTCCTGAAACAGGCGAGTAGCTGACTGGGTCACGTAATCGAAGATCGCAGTTTCGCGCGAGCGCGGCATAAACCCTGCGCTGGTGAGAAACGACTGAACTTCCCTTACCTCGTCAGTGTCGGTTTCCTTAAAACGGCGCCAGGCGTTGCGGTCGTCATCGCGAAAGCAGATATGTTTTTTGAAGGGCGCACTACCAGCTACATTATGATAAGGAGATAAGTAGGCGATAAGGTCTGTCGGCTTTTCGCCTTTATCGCAGTGGCCTATATACAGTAAGCTCATTTCTTGTTCACTTTGTTACGCTGTCTGCAGCGCTTAAGCTACAGCATTGATTGGCTCAAAGACAGCATCAACTTCTTCTAAAAAGAGCGCGTGCTTATGGCTGCAATATCGATGGGTTATCCGCTATCCGGGCTGACTACGGCAAGCGCCTGTTGTTCGTTCATTGCAGTCCGCGCAGCGGTACAATTTGCGGGCGGCGAGAAAGCTAGAATGATTCTAATTAATTGACACGAACCATGCGCTCGCTTAACCTAACGCTCCGCCTGTTTGTTGCGTTGGCGGTCGTACTTCCATAGACCAGAAGGAGAATTTATATGTCACTCAAGGGCAGCAAAACCGAAGGAAATTTGAAAGATGCTTTTGCCGGCGAAAGTCAGGCTAACCGTCGTTATCTGTATTTTGCACAAAAAGCCGACGTCGAAGGCTACAATGATGTTTCCAGCGTATTCCGCTCGACTGCTGAAGGTGAAACCGGCCATGCTCATGGTCACCTGGAGTATCTTGAAGAAGTCGGTGACCCTGCAACTGGTAAGCCAATTGGTTCGACATCGCTCAATCTTGAAGCCGCGATAGCGGGTGAAACGCACGAATACACCGACATGTATCCGGGCATGGCGCGTACTGCCAGAGAAGAAGGTTTCGAAGAGATAGCCGATTGGTTCGAAACGCTTGCCAAGGCAGAGAAAAGCCACGCCGGCCGCTTTCAAAAAGCGCTGGACACGATGGACGCCTAGGAGGCTGTCCGAGAATGGCGATCGTAGCGAGGGCGTGAGATTTTGAGTCAGCTTTTTGCGTCGATTGAGGTGAATAGTGGTTCTATTTGCCGAAATCGACGCGGAAAGATGG
>JBBKXJ010000105.1:0-2748 GCA_037969395.1 Pseudomonadales bacterium | reverse complement strand
TGTTCATCGACTTGAAAGTCCAGACTCAGGCGTTCGCCAAAGCGCGTTTTTTCAATTTCCAAATAGAGCATGAGCGCACTCACTTCTTTTTCCAGCGCTATTATCATATCCGGGTTATTGTCCAGCGAGTAACGCAGAAACTGGCTTAACTGTACAATCATACGCTGTGCCTTTTGCGATTGCTGCAACTGAATTAAGGAGCTGATTACATTAAGGGTATTACACAAGAAATGGGGATTTAGCTGATAGCGCAACATCTTCAATTGTGCTTCCCTGGCTGTTGCCTGAGCTTTCATACTTTTTAGCTGCTCTTTCCTGCTGACGGCCTCAACCTCAAGCATTGCTTTATGTTCGGCTTGCAGTAGCTGAAAATAATTCGTGCCGTGAAACAAGCCGGCCCAGCACAGAAAAATAAAGATACCGCCAAAATACCAGCCTCCGAAATCAGCCCACAAACCTTGCTCATCGGTCATCCAAATAAACGTAATCATTCTGGCCGTGGTCCAGAGCAAGGCAATAAACAAAACTGATATCGTGCCAATACAATACCTTGGCAGCAGCGGTTTATCCCACATCCGCATGAAGATCCAGTACAACGGCAGAGATAAAAGTAGGCCCATCAATCCTTGCAACAAGGTATGTGCAATATAAGACCAGGCGTATTGCTCGTACCATAGAGTTAATGTGAAAAACGTGACCAGACAGAGACCAAGCCAGAACCCTGCCTGCAAAAACCAGAATTGGTATATACGACTTTGGGAAATGGCCTTGTGAACGACCTTGATAATTCCGTCTGACATTGCGCTATCCGCCATATGTAGCTTCCATGTTACACCCTGTTCCTGGTATGAACCATGTTAAGCTCAAGATCCTCCAACCGATTCGTCTCAGCAGCAAACCGCTTCATCGCATTTATGCTTGTTCTTTCCCGCGATGAATGTTCATCTATATCGCAACTAAAAAGTACAGGCTGAGCTAAACGAGTGAATTATTCCCCTACCCTCGCGCTATGGTTGACCTTAGCCACTGTTTTATTGACGACTCTGGTATCACCGGCACATTCCGCGTCATCCCATTATGACGACCGTAGCGAATACCTGGCTCCGCTAGCGAAAATTGCGCCGCGTATAGACGGCGTTGCGAATGAAGCCGTATGGCAGAACGCCCGATGGAACTCTCTGGATAAGCGTTGGCTGGGACCCGAGTATTCCAGCGACGACTTTAGTGGCCGCTTCAAAGTCGTGTGGACAAGAGAGAAACTTTATATTCTGGGGGAGTTTGTCGATGACGTGCTGATAGATACTCATCGTAATCCGCTGGAGCAATACTGGGACGATGATTGTCTGGAAATATTCTTAGACGAAGATCATTCCGGCGGTGAGCACCAATATAACCACAACGCATTTGCCTACCATGTTTCTCTCGATAATCAGGCCATAGACATAGGCACCGACAAACAACCTCACAACTATTCTCACCATGTGGAAAGCCGCTGGAAGCAGCAGGGCAACAAAATCATCTGGGAATTAAGCATAGCCATTTACACCGATGCTTATCAGGACGGAACTGACAATAACCTGCCGGTATCGCTGCAAGCAGGAAAAACAATGGGGCTTATGCTGGCCTATTGTGACAACGATGGCAGCGAATTACGGGAAAACTTTATTGGCTCGGAAACTGTTGCCAGTGGTAAAAAGGACCGCGGCTGGATTGACGCCGGGTTGTTTGGAACGCTGGAGCTTGTTGAGTGATATTCAGTAGCGTGGTGATTAGACGAAATGTCATTCCTGCGCCTGCGGGCTTTCTAAGAGCCACTTTGGCATGACCTACCATGTTGTTTAATAATTCGCCCGCAGATTTGATCTCGGTAATCAAGACTGTCACTTCGCCGACGAAGGCATTCGCCGTTGCCGCGTCACCGGCAACCAAGGCTTCATGCCATCTAACAGACTCTTCATCGACCTGGGCTTTGAGGCCTTCGATATTGTTATGCCACAAGTCCGTAAATTCGTTTTTCAATACGCGAGCATCGTAGCGATCCGGCCAATCGAGCCTGCGCACAACATCCATAACCGATGAGCGAATGGTATCGTCACCGCTAGCTGTGACAGCGGCACGTAACATATTGGGGTGAACAAGGGCTTCCTTTGATGCCCAAAATCGGGAACCGACAACAACACCGTCTGCGCCTAACATCAAGGCTGCGGCGAGACCTCGCCCATCACCTATGCCGCCCGCGGCGCATAGCAAAGTATGTGGCGAATATTGGGCTATATAATCGGCGACTTCCGGCACCAGCGTGAACGTTGCTCGTTTGTCTCCGTGGCCACCTGCCTCCGTACCTTGCGCTACGATGACGTCTGCTCCCAAATCGATGGCGTGTTTTGCGTCGCGTAATGTCTGGATTTGGCAGATAACGGCAACGCTGGCAGCCTTGATTTCATCCATAAAGGGCGCAGGATTACCAAATGACAGAAACAGCGCGGCTGGTCGTCGCGCTAAAACGTGGCCCAAAAGGTGTGGCTGTTTGTGCAACGCCCAAGTGATAAATCCGCACCCAATTTTTGGGTTGTCTGCCACTTCAAACTGCTCAGACAACCAGTCAATATCACCATAGGCACCGCCTATAAGGCCCAGACCGCCCGCGCTCGAAACAGCCGACGCCAATTTTCCGCCAGCAGCGAACGCCATAGGTGCTTGTATTACCGGATGGTCGATGCCGAGTTTCTTTGTCAGTCTTGTCGATAT
>JBBKXJ010000104.1:0-5800 GCA_037969395.1 Pseudomonadales bacterium | reverse complement strand
GTTGTCCAGTTTCGTGCGGCTTATGATTCCCGTCATGCTCCAGCGTTCGCTAATCGGTACCAGGGCGCGAATGCCCAATCCAAAGTTGACAGCAGCACCGGTCTCATAGCCCACCCGGCCCACGGAATTGTCGATTTGTTTGCCAGCGACGCCGTAGTAATAATTAACGTAGTGTGAGTCGTACCAGTCAATCGATGCGCTGGCGGCAATATCCAGGCCGTTGTTGGCGTGGTAAATCGGAATGTCGGCAGATAGGCTAAGCGAATCGGATTGCGAGTTATTCGATACGTCTCTACTCGCGTCCAGCGATAGCCATCCATAGGTGATGCCCAGGTTAACCACCGCCTCTGTATCGGGTTCTTCATAGCCATCGAATAGCGGATGCTCGGATAGCTCATTGAGCGCCAGATTCAAGCTGTCATAACCATCGTTGCGAACACCCAGCCCCACCGAGATACCCCACGACTGATCGAGCTGCATTTGGTAACCCAACAGATTATCCCCATTGACGTGCCAGTTACCTTTACTGATGTCCAGGTATGGGACCAGTACGACTTGATTATTGGCGCCAGTCCATGGGGAAGCGACTTCCATAGCGCCGGCTCCCAGACTTATCTGCCATTCGGAATCGCCCCTCTGCTGCGCGCTGGCATTTAAACCATAAGCACCTGAAAGTAGCCCCGCCGCAAATAGCGATCCGGTAAATAGTGTGTGAGTACGTTTCGAGTTTGACATTGACTTTCTCCACTTTGGCAACAATTGCTGCGCAGTCTAGTGAAGGCATTGCGGACACACAGGTGTCAATTGTCACGATGTTGCGTGGGAATTAGCGAAAGTAGCAACCAGCGGGGGTGATGATATTAGTCTGTATTGGCAGCGCCTGGAATGCGGGACGATTTATATAACGCAGGATGCCATTTGAAGGGCGCGTTCCAAATTCAGAACCAATCTGGCTGCGGGCTATGCTCCGCGACCTTCAAAAGCCATTGTTCGAGAGTTCCTCGCGCACGTTCTGCGCCCGTTCTTGCTGCTGTTTGAGCAGGTAATACATGTTTTCGTTGATCTGGTACATGATTTGTAGCGAGATCGGCAGCTTCTTGTCTGCACGCATCTCATCCAGGTCGAATCTCTGGATCGCACCGCTCTTCTCAAAACTTGTCTCTTGTGTATTAATCCGATATGTCACCTTATTGAAGAAGGGTTCGCTGTATGCAAGCCGCCAATCCTGCAGCAATTCAAAAGAGCTTTTCACCGCGTCGACCTGTTCGTCAAAGACCACCAACGCTCGACGCAGATTATCATCATGCACAAGATCGACTTTCCCCGCAGAGGCCATTTCGGCAAAGGTCGCGGAACGGTTGGGAGGAGCTGTCACCTGCGTCACACGATCAAGCTGTGTGCTGAAATCGGTAGGTGCAATCGCGGTGTCGCTATCCACCACATGAATGACGACCTCAATCGATACCATGTTGTGGAAATACTCGTCTATGTGTGACTTTAGCCTGCGGTCAATGGTCTCAAAGTCAGCAGATAGCCTTGCTAAAAGCAACCCCTCTTCCACGCGCAAGAGGCGTGCGTCATTCCAGTTCGACACTTGGAGCCCAACAAAAATGCCGCCGACAACGACGAGGAAGTCAAGCGCGATTGCGGTCCAGTTTTGAACTCTGACGTGCTCGGCGACGCGACGCAGTAGCATAAAGTGCTCCCGTGAAAATCAACTTTCGACGATGACATCTGTCAAACAGATTGTACAGGAATGACACGTTGCCGTGCCTCCCCCCTTTGCGCTCCTGAGACATGGCGACCTGCGTGTCGCATAGCGCCGCATGCAGCGGCCTGTGTCGGGCCGCAACCCGTTTTATCGAAGTGATGCTAACTCGATAACGACTTTTCCTCGCGCATGCCCTGTTTCAATATAACTGAGGGCCGCGGACGTTTCATCTAGAGTGTACGTCCTGTCGATGACTGGAGTCAGCCTCCCGGATTCGACCAGTTCCTTCAACATCAGCAGGTCTTCGTGATTCGGTATTGAAAGATGTCGACGCAGATTCTGGCGCACGAACGGTGATAATACCAGCGGTGTAACGAGGCGAAGCAACAGCCTCCAGCCGCGCGCCCCTGAACCGCTGTCAAGAATGAGCGTGCCGTCCGCCGTGAGCGCACGTCTGACGTCTGCCAAAGAGCGGTTCTCCACAGTATCGAAAAGGTATTGAATCGCTGTCGATGCGCAACCTCGCCCAAGCGCTCGGGGTCGAGGCCATGTCACTTTACAACCATGTCACCAACAAGGAGGATGCACTCGATGGCATCGTTGAGATCGTGGCAGCCAAAATCGACCTGCCAACCATTGGCGACGACTGGAAAGCAGCCATGCGGCGGCGGGCTATATCTGCCCACCAGGTGCTGTGTCGTCACCCATGGGCTGCTATGTTAATGGTTTCCCGGGTCAATGTTGGTCCCGCCATGCTGCGCTACGTCGATGCCACCATTGGCTGCTTGCACGAAGCAGGTTTTTCGTACAAGCTGGCTGACCGCGCGTGGAATGCGATTGACAATCACATCTACGGATTCACGCTGCAGGCACTGAACTTTCCATTGGAGGCAACGGAGTATGTGGAATCGGCGCGAAACTTCCTGCCGCTGATCCCCCAGGACCAATACCCGTACCTGCGCGAACTCTCTCAACAGATTATCGGCGGCACCCACAACGGCGTGCAGGACTTTACCTTTGGGCTCGACCTGATCCTCGACGGCCTTGAGAGCCTTCGCCAAAGCGGTTGATCACGGTTGGCTTTATGGATGCTCTCAAATAGAAAATGAACCGGATCGTGACATTTGTCAGTATTGACCGCGCCGTAATCGCGAGACAATAAGTCCATCCTTTAAAACCGGTGTTAACCGATGAAACAACAAGGCACTGAGTTTTACATTGGCTTGTTTATTTGGGTAGTGGAGCTGCCGATCAGCTACGGCATGTGGTTTGCGGGTAACGATGTTGATATAAAGCCGGCTCCCTCAACGGCAAATGTCGTTTTGACGGCTTCTTTTTTTCTCCTCTATCTGGTCGGCTACTGCGCTTCCCACGGCATTTTTCAGCACCGACTGAACGCTAAGACCGTGGTCTTTGGTTTGGCCTTGTCCGGTGCGGCAACGCTGGCTTTATCGATATTTTTCTTTTTCGGCATGGTTGCGTTAATGGCAACCATGATCATCATTCAACTGGCCCCGTTGATTAAGCAAAAGTGGGCGCTACTCATTGCCGCACTAGTGCCGGTCGTCTGCGTATTGCTCGATGTCTGGCTTGGCAAAGCATTCGAATTCACCAACATTATTATCTATGGCGTATTCAATGTGTTGGCCCTCCTTATAAGCTATGGCCTGCTCGCCGAGCGCAACGCCAAGCGTGAGTCGGAACAACTGGTGCGGGAGCTGACCGCCACGCGGATCCTGTTAAGCGCCACCACAAAGAGAGACGAACGCCTGCGGATAGCGCGCGATTTGCATGATGTGCTGGGGCACCAGTTGACCGCATTGAGCTTGCAGTTAGAGGTGGCAAGCCATGTGAACAATGAAGAGAAACAAAAACACGTGCAGCAGGCCCAGGCGATTAGTCGCGTGTTGTTGTCCGATGTTCGTGAAACCGTGGCGGAATTCCGCCAAAAAAAGGATCTCGCGTTACGCGAGGCCGTCACGGCATTGGTCAAGGACATACCAGGGCTTAAGGTCGAGCTAAACATGGATGTGGACCAGTCGCTGACAGATGCCCGGCAGGTCGAAGTCATATTGCGGTGCGTTCAGGAAGCATTAACCAACACGTTAAAACATGCGGGTGCCAGCCACTGCAAAATACAGTTAGCCACTGATGAGCAGTATCTGATTTTGTCGGTCGAAGATAACGGCAGCAACAGCGTCGAAATTAATCCCGGTAACGGGCTGACCGGCATGGCCGAAAGAGTGGCGAAGGTTGATGGTCGATTGGATTATCACAACGACGCGAAGGGCTTTGCCCTAACCGTCAAACTGCCTAAACACCGATGAGTCATTCCGTCATGCCAATAAAACTACTGCTGGTGGACGACCAGAATCTGGTCAAAATGGGAATCTGTAGTCTGTTGCAATTAGGCGGCAACATCGAGGTGGTCGCCCAGTTGGATGACGGCACCGGAGTGATCAATGCGATCAAGGAATACCAGCCCGACATCATGCTACTTGATATCCGCATGCCCCATATGAACGGGCTTGACGTGCTGGCCGCCATGCATGAACAAGGTGTTGAGTTGCCCACGCTGATTCTGACGACTTTTGATGAACACGAGCTGGTGCTACAGTGCATGAAGCTTGGGGCCAAAGGCTATTTGCGTAAAGATGTCAGCCTCGACACCTTGCTGCAGGCCATCGATGCCGTTGCGGCGGGAGAGCTGTGGATTCAGCCGGCTGTTACCCATCAAATTCTGGAAAATACCGAGTTTATTCAGCAAAAAAGTTCTGCTGAAGTCGAAGCGCTAACCCGGGGCGAAGTGCAAGTTCTCAGGTTAGCGGCAGCGGGTTACTCCAATCACGAGATTGCCGAAGCAATTCACAAATCGGCGGGTACCGTCAGAAACCAGATGTCATTCATACTGGCCAAGCTTCAGGTGCGGGACCGAACCAGGGCTGTATTAAAGGCTATAGAACATGGGCTGATTTAGGTGTTCGGAATGAACAGGGCCTGACCGGGTGAGGCGTGACAGCGGACTTACCGAGCAGCCGAATAACGCAGCACTGTCGCCACGAAGAATAAAAACTTTACCGAAACGTTACCATTTCTTTATGACTGAAAGCGGACTTGCCCCTAGGCTAGCCTGACGCTCACATTCTTGTCGGGCGCTATTTTAATCAGGGAGCTTTTTTATGAACAACGATGTTTTTAGAAAACGCATAGTGACGGTGGCGATCGCTGTACTAGGCGTCACAGCACTATATGTTGGTACGGCCGCCGCACAGCAAAATGAAAAGATCATTAGCGTGCCGGGCAAGTCCGATGTCCTCTTGTTTCCGCTGGTAACCTCCGCGGGAGCGACGGAGTGCCTGCCGAACGCGCGCGGCCGCGTCACCGTAGTGCCCCTAGGCGGCGTCGAACTGATGCAAGTTGCTATCAGTGGTTTGCCGGCCGAAACGGAATTCGACTTATTTGTCATCCAGGTACCGAACGCCCCGTTTGGCCTATCCTGGTACCAGGGTGATCTGGAAACCAACGGCAAAGGGCGCAGCAAACAGGCATTTCTGGGTCGGTTTAACGAAGAGACCTTTACCGTCGCGCCCAACACAGCGCCTGCGCCGTTGGTCCACGACAACGCCTTTCCGGATGCTGACAGCAATCCTGCGACCGGGCCGGTTCACCAGTTCCATCTGGGATTGTGGTTCAACTCGCCCGAGGATGCGGCGGCGGCTGGTTGTTCAGATGCGGTGACGCCGTTCAATGGTGAGCACAACGCCGGAATCCAGGTGTTGAACACCAGTAATTTTGCCGACGATCAGGGCCCGCTGCGGCAATTGAAACCATAGGCTAGCTTTCCCTCGCAATCCCAACGGGTGAACAGCTGCGGCCGTTCACCCTGAGAGATAGTAGCTTGCTGGTGAGACAATTTGCCCAGATTCTACTTCCTCTTTTTGACATACGATGTATGTGGCTCGTAGTCTGTTTTTTTGCTCAGCGTTTATCCAGAAAATTGTCGATAATTTCCGCCACTTGTTCGGGTGCGTCGAAAAGAAGATTGTGGCCCTCGCCAGCAATAATCACCAACTTCGCATTGGCAATGGC